>JBFWWA010000408.1:0-5107 GCA_050246455.1 Planctomycetaceae bacterium | reverse complement strand
GATCTGACTACCTGATCCATGATGCGTTTGTATTCCTCGTCTTCCGAAGCAACCGGCCGATCTCTGCTGAGCAGTCCGTGTTTCCTGCGGTATCGTTCCCGTATCTTTCGGGCGTTCTATCCCGCACCCGGCGACTGATACAACAATGCTCGCCAGACCGGGAAGAGGGCGAAACCGACTCCGATTACGATTCCAAATCCGATGCTGAACCAGCGGATCAACGTGTTGTACTTGGGGTGGTTGATCCCGAGTGATTGGAACGCGCTCGCGAGGCCGTGCGTCAGATGGATGCCGAGTACGATGCTGCCGACGATGTAAATCCAGAAGCTCCAGTTGTCGTTCAGGATGCGAACCGCCTTTGTGAACGGTTCTTCCCCCTCCGGCCCCTTGAGCCTCAGGCCGAGCGTGAAATCGGAAAGGTGCACCAGCAGGAAGCCGAGCACGATGATGCCCGACCAGAGCATCCAGGACTCCGCCTTGAACGGAGCACCGAACGCGGTATTGACGACGTCCAGTTTCGAAACCTTGGTATGGTACGCGACGCGGCGCGCCCGGCGGTTCTCTGCGGCAGTGCCAATCGCAAGCAGAATATGGGCACCGAACAGAATGACCAGCCCACCCTCGGCGATCTTGACGAACCACTCCTGGCTATGCAGGGAGTGCGCGTACTTGTTGTACGCGCTTGGGCCGACGTAGAGCAGAAAATTGCCGGCAAGGTGGACGACCAGAAATCCGCACAGCAGGAGCCCCGTGAGTGCCATCACGAACTTCTTCCCGATGGAAGAAGACAGGGCCTTGATCAACCAGTTCAAAGGGAGGATCCTCCGTCTCGCAGTTCCCGGCGAACCTGTTTGCTCGTCGTTTTATTCGGATTATAGGAGACGGCGGCTGAACTTCAATCGTGCTGGCATCGCATTCGCTCCGGTCTTTCGTCGCCGACCGGAATCGCTTCCGACTCGGCAGTCAGCCGTCGGACTTTCTTAGCCGCGCTTGCGGCCTCTCTTGGATTTCTTCCCGTCGCGACGTGTTTTTCCCCGACGAGTGGAACTGCCTTTCCGCCCCGCCCCCGACCGCTCGCGCCCCGCCTGCGACTCCTGTCGACGACCACGATGACCTCCGCCGCGAGGCGCGAATCCTCGCGATGACGCGGTCTTCCTTTGCGGTCCGCCGGCCGGCTGTTCCCCTTCGGCCGCTAACGCAAACTCTAAAAGTCGCCGGTCGACATCGACGTTGGCAACTCGCACACGCAGCCGATCGCCGAGCTGATACTGCTTCCCACTTCGCCTGCCGACCAGGCTGAAGCTGCGAGCGTCGTAGTCGAAGAAGTCGTCCCGGTCGAGAGCGCTGATATGAATCAGACCTTCGACCGGAAGTTGAATTCCGAGGCAGAAGATTCCGAAGTTCTCGACTCCGGTAATCACCGCTTCAAATTCCTCTCCAATCTTATCTGCCAAAAATGCAAGCAGCTTCACCTTGATCAGTTCGCGCTCGGCGCGTTCGGCACGACGTTCCGTCTCGGAGCAATGTTTTGCAAGCCGCTCGACTTCTTCCGGTGGAATTCCCCGGACCTTCTTTTTCGCCGTGACCAACTCCGCGAACTGGCGGTGAATGGTGAGATCGGGATAGCGGCGAATCGGGCTCGTGAAGTGGCAGTAGTTCTCGACGGCGAGCGCGTAGTGACCGGTGTCGTTTGCGGTATACTCGGCCTGTTTCATGCTCCGGAGCAGAGCATAGTTGAGGGCTCGCTCGTTCGGCTGACCGTGAGCCTGATCGAGCAATGACTGCAACGCGAGCCGGCTTTGGAACTGCTGAATCGGATAACCGAGCGCGCCGGCAAACTCCGCGAATGCCCGCAGCTTGACGAAGTCCGGTTCTCCGTGACCGCGACGCAAAAAAAGCATTCCGCGGTCGGCGAATTTCGTCGCGACGGCGATATTCGCCGCGAGCATGAATTCCTCAATGATCTGATGGCTCTCGTCGTGCTCGACTTCATGAGCCCCGCTGACCTTCCCTTCCTCGTCGAAATCGAGTTTGACTTCACCAATCGTGAGTTCGAGCGCACCGGCTGCGAAGCGCCGCTTTCGGAGGAGCATCGCCAATTCGTGCATGCGTCCCAGCAACTCGCGGATCTGCTTCGGAACCGGAGAATTCTCTTTCTGCGGCTCCCGCAGCAGCGGCATCACTTCTTCGTAGGCGAACCGCCAGGCAACATTGATTGCCGACCGGGCAAAATCGGTCGCGATCGGCACGCCCGTTTCGTTGAACTCGATGAAGGCGCTTTGCGTGAAGCGGACCTTTCCCTTCTGCAAGCTCGCGAGACCATTCGAGATGATTTCGGGAAGCATCGGAAGAACGCGGTCAGGAAGGTAAACGCTGGTGCCGCGTTTGACCGCTTCACGGTCCAGTGCGCTCCCCGAGGTGACGAAGTGAGCGACATCGGCGATATGGACGCCGAGATGCCAGTGTCCGTCAGAAGTGCGTGTCAGGGAGATGGCGTCGTCAAAGTCCCGGGCGTCGACCGGATCGATCGTGATGATCGTCTCGTTCGTCAAGTCACGGCGACCACTGAGGTTTTTCTCGTCGAATGCTGTCGCCTGCTCGCTCGCTTCATCGAGCACTTCGCTCGGGAACTCGTCGGGAAGACCGAACTCGTGGATAATCGAGAGGGTATCGACTCCGGGTGCGCCGCGCGGTCCGAGCACCTTCGTCAACACCGCTTCCCCGGCAACGTAGTGCGACGGAAAGCGAAGCATCTCGATGACGACCTTGTCTTTCGGACGAGCTCCTTTCGCTCCGGGATCGCCGACCAGAACAGGTTCAGTGAAGACGCCGCCGTCGACCTGCACGTAACCCTGCTCGTCTCGTTCAAAATACGTTCCAACGAACGTGCGCGTGGCGCGGACCGTAATTTCTTCCACGCGCCCACTTCTCTGCCCGCCGGCTCTCCGGCTTTTCACAAGACGGACGAGAACCTCGTCTCCGCTGTGCGCATCGCGGAGGTCACCCTTATCGATATAGATATCGTTCGCCCGGTCGCCGCGCTGGGCGTCAAGCGGAGTGACGAAGCCGGCGCCGCTCGATATTTTCTTCACAATTCCGGCGATCAGTCCGGCAGCTGCCTTGAGCCGGATCTTCCCTTTGCGACCTTCATGGACGCGTCCGGTTTCTACGAGTCGTGCCAGCGTGTCACGAAACTCCGGGAGATTCGCCTTGGAGATCTTGAGTCGCTTGCCGATTGCCTGGGCTTTGAGCGGCTGATAGCCGACCTGGGAGAGATAATCGAGAATACGTTGTTCGAGAGAAGGCATGTTTTTCGTTGCGGATTCCGGTTCAGTGTGTTTTGTGCAGGCGGTCTCGGGATCGAAATCGCGCCACGTACAGAAGCGTCAGCGCAGCCAGCAATAAGGCTACGCGGTGCTGCGTCTCGAGTCGACGGGAAAACCCGCATTACAACCCGATGTCGCCCCATAGGCCTGAGGCGATGGCGTTTCGGGTAACACAGGTCTTGAGCGCAAATCGTTGCGATCGCGCTCGACTCTATGCCCCCGCCGCCTTGTCCCCTTTGAACAGCTTTCGCTCGAGCCGCGGATTGTACGGAGTCCAGTTCGAGCCCGAATTCGGATCATCCTCGATCGAGCGGGCAAACTCGTGGATCTTGGCGTCGAGATTGTCGAGATGATGCAGCGCAATCGCCTCGGGTGTCATCGGAAGCTTCGGGCTGCCGAACTCGTACGAGCCGTGATGGCTGAGGATCATGTGCTTGAGTCGCAGGGCCGCTTCCGCCGGGAAGGGTTCCCCGGTGAGCCGCTTCACTTCCGCCAGTTTTTCGTCGAGCATTTCGACGGCGATTACGAGGTGGCCGAGCAGCTGACCTTCATCGGTATACGCGAATGTCGTGTCGCAGCTCATCTCGCGAATTTTTCCAAGATCGTGCAGAAAGATGCCGGCGAGCAACAGGTTGAAATCGACCTTCGGATAAAGATCACGGATGCGGCTCGCCGTCTCCATGATATTCACGACGTGCTCCAGCAACCCGCCGTGGTACGCGTGATGCGTCTTGGTCCCGGCAGGCGAACGGGCGAAGTCCTGCATCAGCTTCTCGTCGATGAGGAAGCATTCCATCAACGCCCGCAAGTTCGGCTCTTCGATGGTCAGCAGCAGCTCTTTCAGCCGCTTCAAAAGCTTATCGACATCAGCGCCGACTTGCGGATGAAAGTCGGCCGGGTCGAGTGATTCCACTCCCTGGGCCGGGTGAATCTGGGTCAGAATGACCTGCAGTCCCCCCTGGTAGAGCTGTACTTTGCCTTTGACACGGACAAAGTCGCCAGGGTTCACATGGCCGACGAGTTCCTCGGAAACGTTCCACATCAGACCGCTGATCAGCCCCGTTTTATCACGGAGCGACGCCAGCAGATACAGCTGAGCGTTGCGGTTCGCGCGAAGCTGCTTGTCGGCAAGGAGAAAAACTTCTTCAACGGCATCGCCGTCTTTGAGCTCATTGACATATCGGCGAGCCATGCGCGGTGAGATCCTGCGAATTGACGCTTGGAAACTGAGGAATCCCGATTCTAGGGGGATGCTGAAGAGCGAACAAGCCACTGCCGTCACAGCAAGACTTTTGAGGGACATCCCCTTTTGCTACACTTCCGCCGATTGAACCGGCACCATCTGAAACGCGTCTGACGATACAGAAGCGGTGCCCGCTCGCCCTCAGAAATCCGCAGGATTCCCATGGCCAAGAAACCGCAGAACGCCATCAGCCCCACCCGCGACGAAGATTATCCGGAGTGGTACCAGCAGGTGATTAAAGCCGCAGACCTCGCCGAACTCTCGCCGGTTCGCGGCTGCATGGTGATCAAGCCCTGGGGCTGGGGCATCTGGGAGAACATGCAGAAGACTCTCGACGGCATGTTCAAAGCAACCGGCCACGAGAACGCCTATTTCCCGCTCTTCATCCCGATGAGTTTCCTGGAGAAGGAAGCAGAGCACGTCGAGGGATTCGCGAAGGAGTGCGCGGTCGTCACGCATCACCGGCTCGAACCGGGTCCTGACGGAAAGCTTCGCCCGGCCGGGGAACTCGAAGAACCACTCATTGTGCGGCCGACAA
>JBFWWA010000407.1:0-5117 GCA_050246455.1 Planctomycetaceae bacterium | reverse complement strand
GGGGAAGCGGGGTTCGGTACGCAGCCAGGAAGTTCTTTACCGCGCCGCGACCGACGCCCTGCAGGAAGCGCAGCAATCGCAACGGACCGTGTTCGTCCCGCACCGCGCACCGCAAAGCACTCCGTAGTCGAATGATCGGCGGTCGGCATTCATGAAAACGTTGCTCCTCTTGCGGCATGCGAAATCGAGCTGGAAAGATGACGGCCTCGACGACCACGACCGGCCGCTCAACAAGCGCGGCAAACGGGATGCGCCCCGCATGGGAGTGCTCATTCGCGAGAAGCGGCTTGTTCCGGAACTGATTGTCAGCTCGTCCGCCCGGCGCGCGCGCAAAACAGCCGCGAAGGTCCACAAGGAATCCGGCTGCCGCCGCAGGATCGAACTGAGCGACGCACTCTACATGGCCGAACCGGGCGCGTATCTGAGCGTGCTCCGCAGCCTCGATCGCGAATACCGGCGCGTCCTAGTCGTCGGGCATAACCCGGGGCTTGAGCAACTCGTCAAGCTGCTGACCGAAACGGACGAGCCGATGCCGACAGCCTCGCTTGTTGTGATCGAGCTCAGCATCAAGAGCTGGTCAAGCTTGTCGAAGCGAAGCCGCGGACGGCTGCGGAAGGTTTATCGCCCGAAGGACCTTGACGAGCTTGAATAACAGCGGCGGTCAATTCTGCTGCGGCTGAAGCTCCAGGAAGCATCCGCTGTTATCGATGACTTCCGGCTCCGGACATCGGCATCCAGAGCAAACTTCGCCTTGCGAGGGGAACAACACCGGGCCAGGACTCGAGTCGTCGCTCAGCCGAAGTGCCCGGTGAGGTAGGAGTTCGTGTCGGCGAGGTGCGGGTTGGTGAAGATGTCGACGGTGGGCCCGTATTCGATGAGATGGCCGAGGTACATGAAGGCGGTATAGTCGCTGATCCGGGCGGCCTGCTGCATGTTGTGCGTCACGATCAGAATCGAGTATTCCCCCTTCAACTCCTGAATCAGGTCTTCGACCTTTCCTGTTGCAATTGGGTCGAGAGCCGAACAGGGTTCATCGAGAAGAAGGACTTCCGGCTCTCCGGCGATTGCCCGGGCGATGCACAACCGCTGCTGCTGCCCGCCGGAAAGCCCCAGCGCGCTTTCGTGAAGCCGGTCTTTGACCTCTTCCCACAACGCAGCGCCGCGGAGGCTCTTTTCGCAGACTTCATCGAGAATAGAACGATCGCGCTCCCCGTCAATTCGGAGCGAGTAAATGACGTTCTCGTAGATGCTCATTGGAAACGGATTCGGCTTCTGGAAAACCATCCCCATCCGTTTACGCAGTTCAATAACGTCGACGTTGGAGTTGTAGATCGAATCGTTATTGAGCTTCATGTCGCCGCTGATGCGCACAATATCGAGCAGGTCGTTCATCCTGTTGACGCAGCGCAGAAGTGTCGACTTGCCGCAGCCCGACGGACCGATCATTGCCGTCACCATGCCGCTCGGCACTCCCATGGTGATGTCGTAGAGCGCCTGCTTCTTTCCATACCAGAGGTTGAAGCTCTCGATGCCGAGGACGTATTGCTCTTTGAGCGCAGCAGCATGAATCTCGGGTCGGATATGTTCGCCGCGCGCTATGGCGGCAAGATGTCCCGCAGGAACGGTCCGCCGTCGGGGAGGCGCGGCCCCCTTCTCGACCGCAGCAGCATTCTTGGAGACGTCAGGCACCGGTGCCGGAACGCCTTGCGATGGGGCCTGCGAATCCATGTCTGATCGCTCCTTGGACGTCAGTCCGTTCTCCGGTGCATGGCCATTCGCAGGAGAAAGTTTCGTACCGCTGTTTGTTGCCACGACAGTCGCCTCCCGCACGCGAGACGTCTCGACGTCCGATTGCGGGACCCCATTCATTTTGACGGGGACCGGGACCGATTGCTCCTGCAATTTCGTCCCGCCAGATGCCTGAAACTTCATAAATCACGCTCCCCCGTCAGAACTGTGCCGACAGGAACTTCCGCCGCAAGCGGCCTCGCAGCCAGATCGCAGCCAGGTTCAGAATTCCGATAATCGCAATGAGCAACAAGGTTGTTGTAAAGACCATCGGCTTCGCGGCTTCGCTGTTCTGGCTCTGAAATCCGAGGTCAAAAATATGAAAACCGAGATGCATGAAGCTCCGCTCCGGATGAATGAACGGAACAACAGTATCGAACGGAAGCTCAGGAGCGAGCTTGACCGCTCCAACGAGCATGAGCGGAGCCACCTCTCCCGCACCCCGCGCCATTGCAAGGATCATTCCCGTCATGATGCCCGGCATCGCACGCGGAAGAACGATGCGGCGAATCGTCTGCCATTTGCTGGCACCGCAGGCGTAGGAACCCTCACGCATCGAGTTCGGAACCGCGGCGAGTGCTTCCTCTGTCGCAACAATGACCACGGGCAGCGTCATCAGCGCCAGCGTGAGAGACGCCCAAAGCAGCCCTCCTTTGCCGAATGTCGGATTCGGGAGGCTCGCCGCGAAGAATACTTCGTCGATCGATGCACCGATGACATAGCAGAAGAATCCGAGCCCGAAGACGCCGAACACTATACTCGGCACCCCCGCGAGGTTGTTGACGGCAATCCGCACCGCACTCACCATCGCACCCGCTTTCGCGTATTCGCGAAGATACAGTGCGGCAAGAACACCGAAGGGCGCGACGGCGAACGACATGACGAGCGTCATTACAACCGTCCCCCAGATCGCCGGAAATACGCCCCCCTCGCTGTTCGCTTCACGCGGCTCCGCGGTGAGATATTCCCACCAGCGCGACCCGTAAAGGGCAAGCTTGTCCCCCGTGGTCAATTGATTCGCCCGATAGGCACGGACAATATTCGCGAGCTGGATCGACTGTTCCTGACCCTGCGCCGTCTTCATCACAAGCTCATAGTGAGCATTTTCGCGGCGGATCAGATCGATATCCTGCATGATGCGTGCGGTCTGCTCGTTCGCCTCGGCAATCGCAGTGCTGTAGTCTGTGATGGAAGAGAGCGCCGCCGCAGGAAGCTCATTGCGCTTGGCAATCGCAGCGGACTGCTGCGCCTTGAGTTCGTCAATCTGCTGATCGAACTCGGCATTCAGAGATGCGACGACGGACTTCGTCGCGTCAATTGTGCTGGCATCCGCAAGCCATCGTTCCGCCAGTCGTGCGAACCGTCCGGCATCGGCGCGTTGCTTCTCGACTTCGCCAATCTGCAGTTCGAGGTTTCGCAAGTCATCAAACGGAGCGAGGAGCTGGAGTCCGGTCGCCAGTTCCTGGCTGCGAACGTGGAGACGAGCCTTCTCGAGTCGACCGTTGATTCGACCCAGCTGCTCTTTCTCCAGTCCATGGAGCCGCTCGCGATTCTCGGCGATGCGGCCGTGCGTGTTGCTGTACTCTCGCCAGGCGGACTCGGAACCGCTCCAGACTTCGCGCAGGCCGATCGGTTCGGCGTCCGGCGGAACGGCCTCCTGGGCAACCCCGTCGCCCCCCTCCAGCAGGATTTCGATGGTCCGCCCGTCCTTCTCAGTCGCAGATGCCCCCGTCTCGAGCTTCGCAATCGATCTCCGACGCGCTTCACGGAGCAAAGTCTGAATCTTCCCGAGTGCAGCGTCGATGTCGGGATGCCGTTCGGCCGGGATGCGATCGCGATACGACTCGAGGAATGTGGCAACTCCAGCAAGCTGTTCCTCTTCTCCGGATACCGTCCGGTCGCTCCGGACAATGAAGCGGACCGGTTCGCCGTAGAACCGTCCCCATTCAATTCGTTCGACGACAACGGCCCATTCGGGTCGTGTCTCGCCGCCGGGTGCAATTTCAAAGTCGCTCACCGATTCGAAATGGGTTCCGCTGAGGTCGAAGTTCCCTGTCCGAATGAGCCGTCGGTTCACCTCGTGCGATTCGTTTCCGCTCAGCAGTGCAGCCGCCGAAGCGGCCGAGGCTTCCGGGAGCTGCGAAACAACGTTCGGTGTCAGCGTGAATGATTCATTCCGGGAGACCTCGCCCATCCGGATATTGCCGTCGAGAAGTCTGACGCTGACGACCGGCGCAGGCCAGAACGTCGCAACACCCATTGCAACAATCAGACTGATCAGTCCGGCAATCATGAACAGCGAAAGTGCAAGAGCGCCGCCCGTGAGCCAGAGCATCGATTCGCCGCGCGCGACGAGCGACTGCGCCGAACGGCGCTCGCGCTGAGTGCGGCGGCTCCAGTCGGGCTTCGGGCTCTCGGGTTTCGGCCGATCGAGGACGGCGGTCATAACGGCGTGTTGACTTTCCAAGAATCACATCTGATAGACGCGGCGGCGGAAACGGATGCGAACCATCTCCGCAACGGTGTTGACGATGAAGGTCAGCACGAACAACGTCAGTGCTGCCAGAAACAGAGTTCGATAGTGCGTGCTGTTGCGAACGGCTTCCGCAAGCTCGACTGCAATGTTTGCGGCAAGGGTCCGAAAACCGGAGAACATGTTCGGGTCCATCACCGGAATATTTCCACCCGCCATAAGAACGATCATCGTCTCGCCGACTGCGCGTCCCAGCCCGACCATCACTGCCGAGAAGAGCCCGCTCATTGCCGTCGGAATGACGATGCGAATTGTCGTCTGCCAGGGAGTCGCCCCGGCACCGAGCGAGGCAGCGCGAAGTTGCTCCGGCACCGAAGAGAGCGCGTCATCCGCGAGCGTGTAAATGAGGGGAATAACCGCGAAACCCATCACGAACCCGACGATGAGGGCATTCCGCTGGTCGTAAGTGTCCACATACGTGCCGCGCGGATCAAATCCCATCTGCGTCAGCAGCCACGATGCCGACAAAGCGAGGATCAGCGTGCAGACGGAACCTGCAAGGAACTTCGCGAAATCGAGTCCGGCAATTGCACTCCGGCTCATCTTGCCCGAACGGCGCACGAGCCAGGGAGTGACGTAGCGGCTCACCAGCACACCGGCGAGCACTCCTGAGGCGGGTAGCAGCAGAATCATCCACGCCCCCGTTCCCGTCCCGACCTGTCCGCTCAGCCATTGGAACATATTCCCCGCGAACAGCCATTTCTCCACTTGCGGACCGATCAGAAATGCTGCGAACACGCCGACCGGAAGCATCAGGCAGATGACGAAAAAGCGATACTTCAGCAACCGCGCGCCG
>JBFWWA010000406.1:0-5131 GCA_050246455.1 Planctomycetaceae bacterium | reverse complement strand
ATTCCATCGACCAGCTCCTTCACCGCTCCGTCCTTCGCGCGGTTGATCTCGGCGATCGCCCGCTGCTTGGTCGCTTCCGCTTCACGCTGCGCTTCGCTGACGCTGTCCTGCTTGGTGCGTTCGGCGTCGCGTCGGGCCTCCGCCACGATCTCGCGAATTTCCTCCTGCACCTGCTCCATCTTCTTCGCATGGTCTGCAAGCAGCCGCTCCGATTCGATGCGAGATCGCTCCGCTGAAGCGATGTCCTCGTGAATCTTCTGCTCGCGGGTGTTGAGACCCGCCGACAGAGGACCCCACGCGAACGTCTTGAGGACGATCGCGAACAGGACGAAAGTCACCAGCGACCAGATCGCCAGGTCGGACTTCCAGTTGAGGGGAACGCCCTCAGGATGGGCCTCGCCGTGCCCCGCGTCCCCTGCCTTGTGGGAGTCGGAAGCTGCGGCATCCGCCGCCATGACCGCGCTTCCCGCCGTCACGAAGAGCGTGAAGGCGAAAAGCAGGGCCACCACTCGCATCGAATTGAAACTGCGCATGCTCGAACCTCGAACGAAGCGAATCGCTTGAAAACGGAACCCTGGGGCGAACTAGTTGCCCGCCGGGAACGCGGCGCCGTTGGCACCCATGCAAACGATCAGCGCGAAGAACGTAACACCCTCGATGAGTGCCGCCGCGATGATCATGGCGATCTGGATGTTGCCGGCAACTTCCGGCTGGCGAGCCATGCTCTCGACCGCCGACGAGCCGATGCGGCCGATGCCGTAGCCGGCACCGATGATCGTCACTGCGGCGCCGATGGCACCCGAGAAGTGGATGAGGCTCTTGCCCTCTTCACCAGCCGCCATCGCGGATGCTGCCAGAGCGAAGAAGACACCCATCGCCAATGCACCGATTCTCACACTCTGCTTCACGACACGATCTCCTAAATGGCTTCACTGAGTACGGCCGCCGGAATCGGCCGGCCAAGTTCGAACAAGTTCTTCCACATTTCCGGGGCAATCCCGGCGACGCTCGCCGACACTGCCGCGTTTATCGTGATCGACCGGCTCACGAAGCCGGACGAATCTCTCCCGAAACAACCTCGTCAGTGCGGATGCACCGCCGTGCTGATGAACAGCGACGCCAGGAACGCGAACAGATACGCCTGCAGGAACGCGACGAACAACTCGAGCATTCCGATGGCGATCTGGCCGAAGACGCTCGCCGGCGCGACGATATAAAACAGCCACGAGTTCGCCGCGACAGCGATGAACCCGAGAATCACAGCGATGACCGTGTGCCCCGCCATGATGTTGGCAAAAAGACGAACAGCAAGGACGACGTGCTTGATTGCGAACCCGGCCAGCTCGATCACCCAGATCATCGGGACCAGAAGCAGCTTGAGGGCCGGCGGCAGATCCATGGAGGGGGCAAGCGACAGCCAGAACTTACCGGCTCCCAGCTCGCGCGAGCCGGAAAGCACCACGAACAACAGCGTGGTGACAGCCAGCGCCCCGGTCACATTGATCTCGCCGGTCGCCGATCCGAGAAACGGAATGGCACCGAGCAGGTTGCAGAACAGAACATAGAAGAAGCAGGTCCAGACGAACGGCAGATACTTGTCGGCGGGATGAGCATATTCGGCCACTGCGGCATGAGCATGCCCATGATGGCCGTCGTGGTGTCCGTGACCGTGATCGTCGCCATGATGATCGTCGTGATGATGCCCCGTGCCGATCGTCGGCCGGACTACATTATCGCGAACATACAGGGCGATCATTTCCCAGAAGTTCCACCAGCGTCCCTGGGCCGGCTGTCCGCTCTTCACGCGCCGCGCGAGGCCGCGGAAAATCAGAAGGACGAGCAGCCCCGCAACGACCTGCAGCACCATGAACTTGGTGATCTGCAAGCCGAGGATGTTGGGCAGCTCGATCTTGTGCCCCATCGGCAGCTCGAAGTAGGGAAAGTCCCTGACGTGATGGAATGTATCTTCGTGTCCGGCCGCCATTTTGTCGTTTACCCGTCCGCTGTTACCCTGCCGTTGGTTTTACGCACCACCCACACGCGAACGATCTGCGCCGTCGGCCGACATCCGGACCGCCAGCAATGTTTCCACGAAAAGCATCGCGAGATAGAAGGCGACCAGCCAGATCTGAAACTCCCGAAACCCGAGATCGGGCCGGCTGTCTTTGAGGACCAGTGCGCCGACGAGCACGAACAGGAGCCTGAGCCCCGTTCCGCCGAGCGCGACCATCGCCATTCTTGTCGAGTCGGCACAGCGCGACGCTGCGAAGAAGACGATCCAGCCCGGGATGAGACACAGAAGCGCGGCGTAGGTCAGCCCTTCAAGCCCCTTCGTCCCGGCCATGGAATACGCCGGGGCTGCGAGCAGAATCCAGATCCCTGCCGCAGCGGCGGTGAGCTGTCCGCATCGCGCGAGTGTTGAAGTTGTTGCTGCAGGAGCTGCGTTCACAGCGTCACTTTTCAGACCGATTGTCTGCAGAACCCGAACCTTGAGACCCAGACCGCCTGTTTTCCTTGTTCGCCCAGAGCAGCAGTTGCCGCATCGCGACGATAAAGCCGAGCACCGCGCCAATTGCCAACAGCCACGGCTCGGTTTCCCAGCGCCCGTCCAGCCAGTACCCCAGGGCCGCCGGCAACACCATCTGCAGCGACACTCCCGTGATCCGGTGGACCCATTGCATGGCGACAACCATCGGAGGACGATCGTCGTGCGGAGGACCAGGCACGTGAGACTCGCTGGTGGACTCTGCTTGAAAAGTCAGAGCCGGTGGAGGGCAACGGAACTCGCGCCGAACACCGCGACCTGTCGGCAAGCTGAGCCGGGGGCCACGGTGGTCGCAGCCAGTCTATTCGGTGCCGGGGGCGCTGTCAAAGCACCGAAGATGCGCAAATTCATTTTTCCCAAAGCTGGGCTTTTGCTTCTCAAACTCAGGAAAAACGGCGCGAAAACACCCCCTTTTCTCATCGTCCGCGCGGCTTTCTTGCCCCTCGAACGAAGGGCGGATACGATCGCCGGCGCGCCTGTTTTCGCGACACCTGGGGAGTTCGGCCGCGCCGGCTCCCAGGGCCGACCGAAGCCTAATTTCCCTTCCCAGAGAGTCCGCAATGAGCACTGCCGCATCCCACCCCAGACGCGCCCTCGTCAGCGTCAGCGATAAATCGGGCCTCGGTCCCTTTGTGCAGGAACTGGCACGGCTCGGGTTCGAGATTATCTCGACCGGCGGGACCCGGAAGTTCCTCGAAGAACTCAAGGTGCCGGTCATCGATATCGCCGCCTACACCGGCTTTCCCGAAATCATGGATGGCCGGGTGAAGACCTTGCACCCGAAAGTCCACGGCGCGATTCTCGGCCGCCCCGATCTTGCGGAGGACGCCCGGTCGATCAAGGAACATGGCATCGTTCCGTTCGAGCTCGTCGTCTGCAACCTCTACCCGTTCGAGGCGACTGTCGCCAGGCCCGACGTCACCATCGCGGATGCCATCGAGAACATCGACATCGGCGGCCCGAGCATGATCCGTTCGTCCGCGAAGAATCATGCGTACGTCGGCGTGGTCACGTCGTCGTCGCAGTATCCGCGCGTGATCGAGGCGCTCAAGAAAGGGAAGCTCGACGATCCCTTCCGTCGCGAGCTCGCAGCCGCCGCGTTCGAGATGACCGCCCGCTACGACCGGGCGATCTCGAACTACATGGCGAAGATTACCGCCGGCGCGGACGACGGAGCCGACCGGTTCCCGGCCACCCTCTCGCTCAACTTCCAGAAGAGCTCGACGCTTCGCTACGGCGAGAACCCGCATCAGAGCGCGGCGTTCTACGTCGAGCCCGATGCCCCGGGTGCGACGCTCGCGAAGTCGAAGATTCTCCACGGCAAAGAGCTCTCGTACAACAACCTGCTCGACATTGATTCCGCCTTCGCCATCGCTCGCGAGTTCACTGCTCCCGCGGCGGTTGTCATCAAGCACAACAATCCGTGCGGATGTGCGGTCGGCGCGACGCAGGCGGAAGCGTTCGATAAAGCCTACGCCGGCGACCCGGTGAGCGCCTTCGGCTCGGTCCTCGCATTCAACCGTCCGCTCGACCGCGCCACCGCTGAGAAACTCTGCGAGCCCGATCGGTTCGTCGAAGCGATCATCGCCCCCGGCTACGAGCCGGCCGCGTTCGAAGCACTCACCACAAAGCCGAAGTGGAAGAACAGTGTTCGTCTGCTCGAATGCCCGGCACTCTGCGATGTGCGCCCGGCTTCGCTCGACTACCGTCGCGTCACCGGCGGACTCCTCGTGCAGGACCGTGATGAAGGGGACGATCCGGAATCGGACTGGAAGGTCGTCACAAAACGTGCGCCGAGCGCGGCCGAGCTGACTGATCTCAAGTTCGGCTGGAAGGTCTGCCGGCACGTGAAGTCGAACGCGATTGTCTACGTGAACAACGGCATGGTCGTCGGTTGCGGAGCAGGCCAGATGAGCCGTCTCGACTCCGCCTGGATCGCCGCCCGCAAAGCGGGCGATCGCTCCAAGGGGGGTGCCTGTGCCTCCGACGCCTTCTTCCCATTCCGCGACGGCGTCGACGAAGCCGCGAAAGCGGGCATCACCGCCGTCATTCAACCGGGTGGATCAAAGCGAGACGAAGACACCATCGCCGCCTGCAACGAGCACAACATGGCGATGATCTTCACGGGACGAAGGCACTTTAAGCACTAAGCCGCACAAGGCGCGGACTCCTTATTTGAACCCTCTCCCCTCGCGGGAGAGGGCAGGGTGAGGGGGCAAGGCATGATGAAGCGCTCACATGCCCTCGCAAAGCGGAGGCATGCCACCGGACTGTTGCATTCAACGTCAATCTGCAACGTTGAACGGCACGCTCTTCTTCGAGAACGTCAGCTTCCCGAATCGATGCGGCGTGTGGAACGCGGGGGCGGGTGTGTCGCCGGGTGACCATTGGCCGTATTGGATGTTCGTCTGGCCGCCGTGTCGGTTGAAGTTCGCAAACCAGACATCGCCGGCGCGCGGGGCCTTGCGGCCGGTGATCGACTCGAAGTTCCGAAATGGAATCGCCACTTCGCAGATCCAGTGGCTGTCGGTATCGGAATCGTCATTGAGCGTGCCGTACGCGCGGCCTGTGATGCGGACCCCTTCG
>JBFWWA010000405.1:0-5148 GCA_050246455.1 Planctomycetaceae bacterium | reverse complement strand
GAGACCCTTTCCCCTGCATGAAGAGAGGCGCCGAGTTCGGACTCTCCGGCTGCAGTTCCGCCGTGACGCCCGCTTCGTTGTGCACCTTGACGAGATACGTCCGCCACGCCTGCTGAGAAAGCTCTTTCCGGACGGGCCCTTCGACGACGGAAACGCGGCTTTCCGGGTTGATCGTCACTCCGACGAGGCAATACGGATCGAGCACTTTCTGAATCGCACGGATGGACTCGCCGGCATCCGGATTCTGCATTGCTTCCGTGAGCGCCTTCTCGTCCTTCTCGGCAAGCGGAGCACCGACGTAGCTCAACGCCTCGATCAATCGACCGGTGGCGGAAACGAGCGGCTGCTGCTCGACATCGACGACAAGAGGAAGCGGCTCGACCGCCAACGAAGTTCTTGCGACCGTCATCAAGACGATGCCGGGGAGCGCCACGCGACGGAACAACTGAACAAAACGACGTGCGAACCAATGTGTCGCGCTCATGACAGCTCTCCCCGAGTCGTGTGAACGAGTTGCGACGGCAGCCGGAAGTGTCTGCCGTCCTGCCGCATTTCCAGTCCCATTCTGAGTCGGCACGAACGGCAGTGCAAGCAGGTAATCCGAAGCGTGGAAAATGCCGCGGCTCCCGGCTTGCAGAATTGCCCATGGGTCGTGAGTATGAACGGAAGCTGTTCTGAAATCCGCCACTCATGCCGCATATTCATGACGCACTTCGATCCGCCTGCGAACGACAACGCACTTCCTCCGGAATTCTCTGCCGACGAGCTCAACGCGTTCGAGCGGGACGGGTACCTCATTGTGCGCGGAATGGTCGGAACGGAGCTGCGCGATCGAATGCTGGCAGCGACCATGGACGGAATCCGAGGCGAAGTTCCGCCCCTGGAATACGAGGCTGATCTGCATTATCCCGGAGCGCCGGAGTCGCTTCGGGCCGAGGGCGGGAAGACGATCCGCCGACTGAAAGACGCGTACCGCCGTCATCCGGCATTCGCGGAATGGGCCAATCGGCCCGATCTGAACGCGAGACTTAAACAGCTTCTCGGCAGCGATGTGTACCTTCCTCTCGCGCATCACAATTGCGTGATGACCAAGCAGCCGCACTTCAGCAGCGATACCGGCTGGCATCAGGACATCCGATACTGGTCGTTCGCACGGCCGGAACTTGTCAGCGTCTGGCTTGCGCTCACAAGCGAGAATGTCGGCAACGGCTGCCTGCAGGTCATTCCGGGAACGCACCGGATGGAGTTCGATCGGCGGCGGTTCGACGACGACCTCTTCTTTCGGAACGACATGTCGGAAAACCAGGCGCTCATCGCCACACGGAAGTTTGTCGAACTCGACCCGGGAGACGTCTTGTTCTTCCACTGCCGCACACTGCACGCGGCAACGCGCAATCAGTCGGGTGCGACGAAGGTTTCCGTCGTGTTCACGTTCCGGCCCGGCGACAACCCGCCGATCTCGGGCTCCCGTTCGACATCACTTCCCGAAATCCCGATGGCAATCGCTCGCTGACGGCGGTGGTTCTAGGAATCGGCACGGTCGCGGGCGCTGTCAGCGGTGAGAGCTTTCTCCGGCATCGCTTCTTTATGCGCACCGAGGAACTTTCCGAATCCGCCGAAGCGGCCGCGGTGCAGAAGAATCAGATAGCAAGGCACGAGAATCGGCCGGACGACGAACGTATCGAGGAGCACGCCGAACGCAAGCGCAAAGCCAAGCTGCTTCATTCCCATCAGCGAACCCCACAAGAGGGCCGAAAATGTTCCCGCCATGATGATGCCGCAACTCGAAATGATGCTCCCCGTTTTCAGCAACGCTTCGATAATTCCGCGGATGGGACCATGTTCTTTCTGCTCTTCCTCGATGCGTGTAATGAGGAAGATGTTGTAGTCCTGCCCGACGGCAATGAGGATCGTGAACAGGAACATCCGCACCTTCCAGTCGAGCCCGCCGAAACCGTGGCGGTCCAGCAGGTAAAACAGCGCGAACGCGATTCCGAGCGTCACAAGGAAGCTGAAAAACACGGTGAAGATCAGGTAGGCGGGAGTCGCAATTTTCCGCAGCAGCACGACGAGGATCAGGAACACAACGCCCGGTACGAGAATATCAATCAGGGTCTGGTCGTTGTTGGTGATCGTCTTGAGGTCGCGAATGCTCGCCGTCGATCCGAGGAAGTGAAGCGTTGTTCCCTGCTTGAGACCGTCGGGGAGTTTTTCCTTAACGGCGACCTGTAACGTATCGAACCGCTCGATGCTGTCGCGCGAGAGCGGATCGTCGTTGAAGATGACGTCCATTCGCGCTACATGGCCGGCGTCGTCGCCGCGATCGCTCACGTAATGGGACATGCCGCGTTTGACGGCAAGCCGCCGGGCGGTGATTCCTGCGTACTGAGATTGCACGCGCTCGCTCAACCCGAGTGGGTTACCAACGCTTCGAATGTCGGCGATGTCGAGGTGCTCCCGGTCTTCGTAAAGGGCGTCGGAGACCTCGTTGACCATCTGCCAGTTCTCGGCTTCCGAGAAATCCTTCTCCCGGTTTTCGATCAGGACGGTGACAGGACCCGTAATTCCCGCCGGGAAGTGCTTCTGAATGGCCTTCGCGCCGACGACGCTCGGCTTGGTCGACGGAAGTTCCGAAAGCAGCCCGTAACTCAGATGATCCATGTACAAGATGCTGATCACGGCGAACGGCGTCATCAGCAGCATCGAAGCGGCGAAAATTGTTCCCGGCCGCGCAAGGATCAACTCACCGACTTTATGCCACAACCCTGCAAACCACTCTTTCTCCATGATCCGCGCGACGACGCTCGTCGGAGAAATCCAACCCTGCCCGCCCGACACACGCTCCGTCTGCAGACGCGGCCAGAACGCCCAGCGGCCGGTAAGGGCCATCAAAGCCGGGGCGAATGTCAGCGCTGCCGCAAGCGTGAACATCAAGCTCATGCTCATCGCAATTCCGGCTTGTTGAAACTTGCCGAACTGCGCGAAAACCATCATGCCGATGCCGAACATCACCGTTCCGGCACTGGCGGTGATCGCTTCCCCGACGTTTCCAACCGATGATGCAATCGCCTCATCAAACGGCTTGCCGGAATCGAGTTCTTCCTTGTAGCGAGCCATCAGGAACATGCAGAAATCAACACCGGCTCCGTAGAGCACCACGGTCACGTAAACTTCAATGCCGTTAAACAGCTCGACGATGCCCGCCCTCGCCAGAATCGAAAGGGTGAAGATCGCAATCTTCACCGCAACGAATACCGTGACGAGCGGGATGAGCGCAAGAATCGGGGCGCGGTAGATCGCCAGCAGCAGGATAATGACGAGCACAATCGTCATCCGCTCGGTCGCCTTGCCGCTTTCACGGGCGGCAACGCGCATGTCGCGTCCCACCGTCGCAAGACCGCTGACCGCCAGGTCGAGTCCGGCCGGCAACACCAATGCCCCGGAATCCGATTCTTTTCCCGCTTCCGAAGGAACGCGTTCCGTTCTCAGGTTCACCAGTTCGGCTTCAATTGCCTCAATGAGCTGGCGGTTGCGCAGCTCCATGAACTCGGTTGTCAGTTCGATGATGACCAAGGTCGCCTGGTTGTCGTCGCTGACAAGGAGCTGGCCGAACGCGTTATCGCGGAATGTCCGAATGTTCGAGACAAGCGACGCATCGACGAGCGGGGGGACGAAATTCACGTCCGCCTTGCCGGTCTCCTTCGTCGCATCTCCCGGAGCGGGCGGATCGGCTGTCGCGGCGGTGGCGGCGTCCGGGGCCGGTTCACCCTCAGCGTCCTCTTCAGTATCCGCCTTATAGCCGGTAATTCTTTCAAGGCGGGGCTTGAGCACGTTTTCGACAAAAGCGTAGTCGTCTTCCAGGAGCCCTTCGTCGCGGCTTTCGCGACGAACGACAATCACGACGCTGCTGCCGAGAAGATCGTTCGAGTACGCTCGCCGAAAGAGCTCTTCCGCCTGACGGCTGGGAACATCATCCGGCAAGAAGCGAAACTCGCCGTCGCGGATGACTTCATCCCAGGTCGGCGCAATTCCCGCGAGAACGGCCAGAACCAGAATCCAGGCGGCCAGTACCGCGGGCCACGTGCGCGAAACGAGATTGCCGAGTTTCTGGAACATTCAGAACGTGACCCGCAGGAAGAAGTTCGCGAAACCCGGTCGCTGCCGAAGCTGTCTTCGATGACCGGCAATAACGGGAGTTTTCGCGATTGGAGATGATCCGTTTCGATGCCGAGACGTCGCGCCTCTTGAGATTCCTCGCATCGACTGATTTGGAGCCGAAACCCGGGTCATCCCCGAATGCTGTCCCATCCGTACCATTCCAGGTCTGAGACCCAGCATCCGCCGATCCTCCGGCGTGAAAACCGACCTGAGTGCATTGCGTACGGCACCCTTCCGGCGGCACTCCCGATAGGCTACAAGCCCCACGGCGGATCGTCAATGAATCCGCACTAAACCCCAATTCCTGAAGGGACTTCGATTCCAGCAATGCGATCCCGAATCGCTGGGTGACACGGCCGTCTCACGCGCGGAGTTCATGCCAGGCGCGGCCCAGATACCGCGGCAAGTCCGACGCGATCATCCCCGGTTCCGACAGTTCCGCGGCGGCGAGGTCCCCCGCCAGTCCGTGCCAATGAACCCCCAGCTGGGCTGCCTCGAACGGGGTCATCCCCTGAGCAAGCAGCGACGCGATAACTCCCGTCAGCACGTCGCCGGTCCCGCCGGTCGCCATGCCGCTGTTTCCCGTCGTGTTGACCGCGATTCGCTCCCCGTCAGTCACGATGGAATGCTGCCCTTTGAGGACAAGGATCACCTCCGTCCTTCGCGCGAACTCGATCGCAAGTCCTTCGCGATCGGCGGCGACGGCCTCGGAGCTTGTATCGAGGAGTCGTGCGAATTCGCCGGGATGCGGCGTGAGGACGCGCGGCGCGAGCGGCTTTCGCTTCGCCGACGGGGCCAGAGCTCGTTTCGACTTCGCGAGCGCGTTGAGTGCGTCTGCATCAAAGACCGCGGGAACCATGGCATCGCGGTAGAGAGCCGTGACCATCTCCGCGCATCCCTTCGCCTGCCCCAACCCCGGACCGCTCGCCAGGGCGTTGCAATGCGACACCTGCTCGGCAATCTGCTTCTTTGCGGAAGAAGCGATCCGTC
>JBFWWA010000404.1:0-5171 GCA_050246455.1 Planctomycetaceae bacterium | reverse complement strand
CCCCCATGGTCGTCGTAAAGACCCGCCCGCTCCTGCCGGAAGGAGACTGGTAGGTCTTGGTCCAGGCGATCGGCATCATCGGGTCGTTTTTCCGGCCGACGACGGGCTTGTCAGTCGGTTTCATGCCGGTGAGCACCTGGCCGAGCACGACCGTCTTGCTGTCGCCCGGAAGCGGCAATCGGACGCCGTACACATCGGTCGGCCCCCAGATATCGCCATCCGCAATTCCCCGAACGATCGGATGATCGGCTGCGTCCTCTGGAATGATTCCGCGCGTGCTTTCCTTGCCATGTCCGCCGTGATGCGTGATCCACGTTTCACCCAGCACCTGCCGACCGAACCCGCCGTCCCACGACTTGCTCTGCCAGTCGTACTGCGCGTACCGGCTTTCGGCGGGGAGCTGGAACGCATGCGTCGCGGTCCGCAGGCCGATGATCGGCCGTCCGGAATCGACATAGTTCGCGAAGTGCTTCATCTGGTCGTCAGGCAGCTTGCGGAAGCGCGTGAAGAGAATCAGCAGGTCGGCCGAGTCGAGTGCTTCGAGCCCCGGAATGTTGTCGTTCCGGTTCGGGTTGATCGTTCCGTCGGGATCGATCGCGAAGAGCACCGTGCAGCGAAACCCGTGATGCTTCGACAGAATCTTCGCCAGCTGCGGCAGCGTTTCTTCCGAACGATACTCCTCGTCTCCGCTCACGAGGACGACGTGCTTCCCTTTTCCCGGCCCGGTTCCCCCTTCGAGCACGATCCACGGATCGGCAGCGGGCAAGGGGGCCGGAAACAACAGGCCGGCTGCAAGCGATGCAAGAAGCGGAAGGCGGAGTGCGGGAGCGAGCATCACGAGGCACCTCATCAGCGGGATGTGTCGAGAGAAGTTCTGCGGAAGTCTTCAGATTTTACCCACGGCGACGTTCGGTCGAAAGTTTTATCTGTACACACGGCCGATTCCGAACTGGTCGCCGGTGTGCGTCGGCTTGGCGCCCTGGAAATCGATCTCGAGCATCTTTTCGCTCTGCACGTCGACTCCGTGCTCGTCCTTCAGAGTCGCCACGATCTTTCGCGTTGCCACGTCGATGACATCTCCGGTTGACGGATAACCGAAGCGTCCGTCGATGCTGAAGGTCACCCATCCCGGCTGGTCTTTGAGAACGATACTTTCGATCTGCCGCGGAGGCATGACGGCCATGTCGAATACATGCAGGCGGCTGTTGGCGGCGTCGGTCACCCAGAGTTCCTTCTCGTCGGGAGTCAATCCGATGCCATGGCTGGGGCAGCCGTGCCGCTTGACCGGTCCCCGCTGGAACCCCTGCACCTCGACGCGATGGAGCTTCTTTCCGGTTTTCAGGTCACCGACTTCAAAGCCGAGCAGTTCGTTGACGTTCACGAACACGTGCGTCTGTTTCCCATTGACCGTAAACGGACGGATTCCCGCGCTGAACGGGCCGATGGTTCGTGCAGCGGTATGGGATGCTGTCTCCGCCACCGTCAGGAGCGGTGAACCGATGCCGGCGAGATAGGCTTCGCGACCGTCAGGACCGTAGATCGTGTTGTGCGCTCGAGACTTCGGAACGATCTTGCTCAGGATATCGCCGGTTGCGGCGTCGACGACGTGCCAGTGATCCTTTTCGAGCGACGGGAGATAGATCACCTTTCCGTCCGGCGCGATCGCCATCCGGTCGCAGCCCCCTTCGTACGGCCTCTCCCACAATACTTTCTCGGTGAGGAGATCAAGGCAGGAAAGCGTTCTGATTGTCGTGATGTGCAGCTTGCCCGTCGAGGCGCTTGCGCAGATTCCTTTGACGTTGAGCGGCTTCCCCTTCTCATTGACGCCGCCGGTGGGAATTCGCTTCACGAACCGATGGCCGCGATCGATGTCGAAGACGAGCAGCCCGTGTCCCCCGTATTCGAGATAGTCGCGTATGCCGGGAACCGCCACATACAAGTAACGCTGCCGGTCCTCCGCTCCCGCAGCTTCAGGGAACAACGATGCGATGCAGAAGAAGATGACCAGCACGCAAGAAATTCTTCGACTGCAGAGAGAGGGTGCGATCATGTTGCGTTCTCCGGTTCAGCGTCATTCGGCTGCCGCTTCATGACGGCCCACCAGCTGTAGCCGCGATCTTTCGCAGATGTTCCTTCAAAGACGACTCCCAGAATCGCCGCGGTGAGAACCGATGTCGTGCAGGGAAGTGCAATCGCCAGCGTGAATGTCGGCGAAGTGGTCCCGAAAATCTCCTTCCACCAGCTCCAGATCACGCTGACCGCGATTCCGCAGAGAACCGCCGGTACGGCCGTCCGGGCGGAACAGTGTGGCAGGAACATTCCGATGAAAAAGAGTGCCGCCAGCGGACCGAGGAACATATTGAACATCTTCGGCATCATCTCGATGATGTTGTGCGACTGCATCAGGATTGGAATGTAGCAGGCGACGAGCGTGACGATCGCCGTGACCAGCACTGCCAGCAGCCTGGCGAGCGCCAGATCGCTGATCAGCCGCGTCCCCCCGGTGCGAAATCGATTGATGAAATCGGAGCTGACGACTGCGGCCATTGAATTGACGCCCGATTCGAGCGTCTGCATGGCGTCACACAAGAACCCCGCCACGATCAGCCCGGCGCATCCCAGCGGGAGTTCCGTCGCCAGAAAGTGAATGAAGAGCTTATCGGGAGTTCCCTTGACGGAGATCGTCTCCGGCAGGCGCGCGGGCCGGTCAAGGTAGAACGCGAGAATCGCAAACCCTGCCAGCAGCAGCAGCGACTTCATCAGCAGATCGCAGCCTACATTCGTCAGGTAGCTGCGGCGGGCGGCGGGCAACGACGTCGTTGCGAAGTATCGCTGCAGTACGACCTGGTCGGACCCGTGGGTGCAGATCGTCCAGAAAAAGTCGTGGCACATCGCGGTCACAATCGTCACTTTGACGAGCGGGTCGAAAACGTCGAAGCTGATGAGCGGCGGGCTCGTGCTCTGCGGCATGTTGACCGTCGCCATCCGCCACCAGTCGACCGGCCCGGTGTGCGTCACGAAGAGCACCGTGCCGAGCGCGAGGAGCACGCCTCCCAGCATCAGTGCGAACTGAAGCACGTCGGTCCAGATGACCGCTTCCATGCCGCCGAGAACGGCATACACGGCGCTCGCCGCTCCGATCGCGGAGATCCACCAGTAGATGTCGGGGCCCGGCAGCCATGCGAGGTCCGGTCCTTTCATGGTGTCGATCGTCATGGCGACGACGTACATCACCATGCTCATCCAGCCGATCCGGAGAAAAACGAACAGCGTCGCGGCCAGAAGCCGCGCCACGCCGTTGAACCGTTGCTCCAGATACTCGTACGCGCTGGTCACGCGTAACCGCATGAAGAAAGGAACCCAGTAGCAGAAGATGACGTACACGCTGAACGGAATTGCCAGGCTGCCCAGAAATAGCCCGATTCCCCGCTTGATCGCCTCTCCCGGCACGCCGACGTAAGACTGTGTCGACATCAGGGTCGCGAGAATCGAGAGTCCGACGGCGAACCACGGCAGTCGCCGACCGCCGAGAAAGAAGTCCTCCGTCGACTTCTGCCGGCGAGACATCCAGGCGGCCACGCCGAATGTCAGCACCAGATAGCCGATGATCGCCGCATAGTCGAGGTCGCGCAGACCTCCGGAGGGTGGAAGAAGTTCGTCAGCCATGAGATCTCGCACGCAGCAGCGTCAATCGTGGTGAACGGCGGTGTCGCCCAATGCGTCCGACTCATTCTACCGAGATTGATCGCGAGGTTCGCTGCTAAAAGCGAACCGTTTCCCGCCGAGATGGAATTCGGCGCACCCCGCGTGGAGAGTTCAGAACGGAAAGAAAATCGGCGTGATCGCGACCGACACAGCCATGAACAGCATGTCGAGGGGAATTCCGACGCGCAGGAAGTCGGAAAACCGGTACCCGCCGGGACCGTATACCATCATGTGCGTCTGGTAACCGAACGGCGTCGCGAATCCGGAGGAAGCTGCAATCATGATCACGATGATGAACGGCATGTAACTCACTTCAAGGCGCGAGGCCGTTGTGATTGCAATCGGGTAGACGAGCGCCGCCGCCGCATTGTTCGTCAGGAGCTCCGTAAAAAGGAGCGTCACGAAATAGACCATGGCCAGCACCATCCAGGGCTTTCCGCCGGCCAGTCCGATCAGGTTCCCGGAGACCGCCTCTGCCAGTCCGCTCATTTTGATGGCGGCCCCGATGCCGAGCGCTGCGCCAATTGTGATCAGAACCTGCCAGTCGATCGCCTGGCGGGCTTCCGTCCCGGTGCAGCAGCGCGAGAACACCATCAGGCAAAGCGCGATGAGCCCTGCGGAAAGCATGTCGACCCATTCGAGCGAAACGAGAAGCACGAGTGCGATGAGGATCGTGAGAGCGATCGGCGCCTTTTCATGGCGCGGAGGCGACGAGTTTTCGACGCGGCTGACAAGAAAGAAATCGCTCGAGTTGCGCTGGTTGGTGACGAAGTCGCCGTGCGCTTCGAGCAGCAGAGTGTCGCCGGGGCGCAGCTCAATATCGCCGAGCTTCCCGGCAATCCGCTTGCCGCTCCGCGCGAGTGCGAGTACGGCGGCGTTGTAGTTTGTGCGGAAACGTCCTTCGCGAATTGTCTTGCCGACGAGCGGGCAGCGATCGGAGACGACGGCTTCAATCATGCAGCGCTGTGTGCGCGGGGCGTCAAGCTTGAAGGTCTGGTTCGTCGCCGGCGAGAGCCCGCGGATGCGCCGCAGGTCGACGACCGATTCGAGAATGCCCGCGAAAACGAGCCGGTCTTCCGCCTGCAGCTTCGTCTTCGGCGCCACGGCCGCGAGGATCTCGCCCCCCCGATCGATCTCCGCGAGATAAAGCCCCGGAAGGTGCCGGAGCCCGGCCGCTTCAATCGACTTCCCCACAAGCGGACCGCCGGCGTCGACGATCATTTCCACCGTGTACTGTCTCGGGTCGTCGCTCAAGCTGATCGCCGGTTTGCGGTCGGGAAGAAGCCATCGGCCTAACAGAACCAGGTAGGCGATTCCGACAAGCGAGCAGGGGATGCCGACCCATGCCAGGTCGAACATCTTGAGGCCGGGAAGATTGTCGCGCAGAAGGAATCCGTTGACGACCAGGTTCGTGCTTGTGCCGATGAGCGTGCAGATGCCGCCGAAGACGGCCGCATAACTCAGGG
>JBFWWA010000403.1:0-5177 GCA_050246455.1 Planctomycetaceae bacterium | reverse complement strand
TTCCGCGCGTCGGCGCGCCGTATTCTGAGCGGGAACTTTTTCGTTCTCTCATAGTTGGCGGCCTGCGATGCGTTCCCTGCAAGACACAAAGTGGATCGAACATCTTCACCCCGAAGGGAGCGTCGTTGACGCTGCGAAGAAAACGCTGAAGCTGCGCCTCGGTGCCGTGCGACAACTGCTGCGGCATCGACCGTCGTCAGAAACAACGGAATCGGAAGCGATTCATCAGGTTCGCGTCGCCTCGCGGCGCGCGGCGGCCGCCATTGAGCTTTACGCGGACCTGCTGCCGAGCCGGCGTGTGAATTGGATCGACAAGCGGCTCAAGAAGCTTCGCAAAGCGGCAGGGCCGACGCGCGATCTCGATGTGACGGCCGAGCTGTTCGCGAAATTCGCGCAGGGCATCGACGGCGCAACAGTTCTTCTCAGCGGTATGGAGCAAGAGAGCCGTGTTGCGCGTCGGGAATTCCGCGACAGTTACCACGGATGGCGTAAAGACAGGAAGCTCCAGCGGCGATTGAAATCGCTGCGGAAACGGGTTGACGCGGAGCGCGCCGCCGCCGCGAATGCCAGATCGGAAACATTCTCGCGCTGGTCGCGAACCGAACTTCGTCGCGTCGTCCAGGAGTTTTTCGACGCCGCTCCCACGCCCGAAGCCGATGCAGAGGCATTGCATCAGTTTCGCATCCAGTGCAAGTCGCTCCGCTACACGATCGAACTTGTCGGCTCGGCCTTTCCCCCGGAGCTTCGGAACGAGACCTATCCCGCACTTTCCCAAATGCAGTCGATGCTCGGCGAGATCAATGATCTCGTAATGGCCTCCCGGTACCTCACCCGGACGCTCTCCACGGCCCAGGCGTCGCTTCGCGAGCAGCCGCTCCGCGCACTTCGCGATGCCTGCGACGCCCGACATGCCGCCGCTTGCGACGAGTTCCATCTCTTCTGGTCGGGCGAAATCCGGGAGCAGCTCAGCAGCTGCTTCGAGGAGATGCTTGCCGATCGAGAGGAAACCTGCGACTCTTTGCGGTAGACTGAGTCCGGTCTCCGAGCGCCGGAGCATCGCCGATCTCTCGGCGGCAATGGCTATAGCAGGAAGCGCCCTCTCACGAGCATAGGAGTATTCATGTCCGACGAGCCTCTGATCGCCGTCTTCGTCGATTACGAGAATCTGGCCATCGGGGTTCGCGACGTCCGCGAGAATAAAGGGGACGAGTTCCAGATCGGGCTGGTCCTCAAGCGGCTGCTGGAAAAAGGGCGCATCGTCTACAAACGCGCTTACTGCGACTGGAGCCATTACCGCGGAGCGGTCCGAGAGTTCCATTCGCAGGGAATCGAGCTGATCGACATTCCGCAGAGCAAGATCAGCGGGAAGAACAGCGCCGATATCCGGATGGTCGTCGACGCGATCGACCTCTGCTACGCGAAGCAGCACATCGATATCTTCGCGCTCATTTCAGGAGACAGCGATTTCTCCCCGCTCGTTTCGAAACTCAAGGAGAACGACAAGCGCGTGATCGGGTGCGGCGTCAAACGATCGACCTCCGATCTGCTGATCGCCAACTGCGACGAATTCATCTATTACGATGACCTCATTCGCGCTGCCCGCACCCCCAAACCCGCCCCCAAGAAGCCCGGAAAGCCGACTCCCGAGGGCGACAAAAAGCAGGAAGCGGTCGATCGGCTCATGGAGATCGTCCGTTCACTCGAGCTCGACTACGATCCGCTCTGGGGCTCGATGATCAAGCAGACCATTCGCCGAGTCTTCCCCGGATTCAACGAAAGCTACTACGGCTATCGGACGTTTTCCGACCTGCTGGAAGACACGGAATCGCGCGGCTTGATTGAGCTCGATTACGACGAGAGCAAAGGGAACTACCGCGTCCGGCTGAAGAAGGAATAGGACGCGCAGCGCTGACAGGTCTCGGGCGACCCGGTTTCCGCATTCCCGCGAAACTGAAGCGGACACTTCGCCACCAGTCTCATCGAGTGAACCGACGGCATCGGCGGCTCCGAAACTGCGCCGTGGCTCCCCACAACGTCTTTGCGGATTTGTAAAAATCCGCAGTTTACCCATTTTCCACTTCAATTCCGGATGTCGGATCGGCATCTTGATAGGTTCTGGGCGTCAGACGGATCGCCTTGCCGTCGTGCGGTGCACACTGCGCAATCCCGGCTGCCTGATAAACATCGTGGAAAAACTTGGGAGTTGTTGAAATGCGCCTCGCAGACTGGCTTGAGGTCCTCCGTCTTCGAAACCGTCTGAAGAATCGCCGACGGGCGCGAACCCCTCGCTGGGGACAGCTCGATCTGCTCGAAGATCGGACGCTCCTGGCCGCGACCTCAGTCGTCTCTTTGAGCATCAGTCCTTCGACGGTGGACGAGAATGGCGGCGAAGCGATTGTCACAGCCACGCTCAATGAGATTTCGTCGGACGAAGTTACCGTCTATCTGAGTTTTTCCGGCACGGCGACCGACGGGGACGACTACACCGCTTCCGGCACCAGCATCGTCATTGCCGCAGGCTCTCTCAGCAACAGCATTTCGCTTGTTGCAGTCGACGACGACCTGATCGAACCTCAGGAAACGATCGGCGTCAGCATTGAGGATGTCAGCAGTGGCTTTGCGTCGACGCAGAATCGCGTCACCGCCTCGATTGTTGACGACGAAGCGCGCCCGACGGTCACTCTGGAATTGCTCGACGACCCGTTTTTCTCCGAGAACGGCGGAGTCCAGATCGTTCGAGCGGTCCTCTCCGAAGTTTCGACGGAAACGGTCGTCGTTCGGCTCGCGTTTTCCGGAACCGCGACCCAGGGTATCGGCGGCGATTACATCCCCTCGTCGAGCGTGATCGTCATTGAAGCCGGAAACATTTCCGGCGAGATGACACTGACCGGCTTGAACAACGCCTTCCAGGAGCATCCGGAGACGGTTCAGGTCGATGTGACGAGCATCGCGCAGGGGGTCGAGGCGAACGGCGTTCAGAACGTTCTTGCGATCGTGGTCGATGACGATCCGATTGCAGCAGGGACGCTCGCCGTCAGCGACGTGTCGATCGTTGAGGGGAGCGCCGGACCGACGTTCGACATCCCGGAGACGCCCGCCTATTACACGACCGGCGCCCGGGCAAACGGGATTGCCTCCGGGGATGTGAACGGCGACGGGCACCTGGATCTGGTCGTCGCCAACCGAATCGGCGATTCCGTAACGGTCCGGTTCAATGACGGGACGGGGGAGTTTCCCCTCTCAGCCACATATTCCGTCGGAAACGAAGCGACATCGGTGACGCTTGCCGACCTCGACGGCGACGGCGACCTCGACATTGCCGCCACGATCGAAAACAACGTTGCGGTGCTTCGAAACAACGGGAGCGGTCTCTTCGGATCTCTGCGCCTGACTGCAGCGGGCTCGCTCCCTTCGTCGGTTGTCGCGGGGGATTTCAACCGGGACGGAAAGGTCGATCTCGCCGTCGGAAATGCTGCGTCCGGACTCCGCACCGTCTCGATCCTGATCAACAACGGAATTGTGAATGGAGGCGTCTCATTCCTGCCGCGCACGACGGTCACGGCCGGGCTGCAGCCGACCGGTCTTACGGTCGCGGACCTCGATAACGACAACGATATCGACATCGTTGTCGCGAACGGTGGCGGTGGCGATAACCGCGTCTCGGTTCTCAGGAACAACGGGTTCGGAGCGTTCTCCGTGACGTCATTTGCGGCGGGACAGGTTCCGGTCGCGGTGGCAGTCGGTGACGTCAACGGCGACGGTCAGCTCGACCTCGCGGTCGCGAATGCGAACTCCGCCCCCAACGGCAATGACGAATTCCGCAACGTCACCATTCTCCTCGGCACCGGCAACGCATCGTTCGGGGCGGCAACATCGTATGAGGCGGCCGACAAGTTGAAAGCGATTGCGCTCGGCGATCTGGACAATGACGGCGATCTCGACGTCATCGCCGTGAGCGAAGACGCACAAGACAACCTCGTCGCCATTCTCAGGAACAGCGGCACCGGCTCGTTCGCCGCGCCGGAGCTCCGCGAGTTTCCCGTCGGACGGCGTCCCAACGGAGTCGTCGCGGCCGACTTTGACGGTGACGGCGACATCGATTTCGCCACTTCGAACCAGTACGGAGTGGGTGGAGCGGACGGCATTTCCGTATTCGAGAACGGATCAACGCCGCGCACGGTCGAATTCCTCGTCTCGCTCTCTGCCCCCTCGACCAGTACCGTAACGGTGAGGTACACCACCTCGCCCGGTTCGGCGGTCTCAGGACAGGATTACGCAACGCGGAGCGGCATTCTCACCTTTACACCGGGTCAGACGATCAAACGCGTCACCGTGCCGATTATCGGCGACACGGTGTTCGAGCCGACCGAAGGTTTCTCGCTTGTGCTCAGCCAGCCGACGAACGCCGCAATTTCCGACGACACCGGAGTTGCGACAATCATCGACGATGACGGCGCAATCCCCACGGTCGTGCTCAGCCTTGGCGGAAATCCGTTTACCGAAGGGGGTGGACCGGCAACCGTCTTCGCGTCGCTCAGTGCTCCCGCCGCTGTGAACGATGTGATTGTCGAGCTCGCGTTCGCCGGCACCGCCGACGTCGGTTCCGACTACGCCGTCTCACGGCAATACATTGTGATCCCTGTGGGATCGAGTACGGGAACACTTCAACTGTTCGGTCTCAGGGACGATATCGCCGAGCCGGATGAGTCGGTCATCGTCGACGTGCTTCGCGTGCGCGGTGCAACGGAACTCGGGACGCAGCGGGTGACGGCGCAGCTGCGCGATGAAGACCCGAACGGCTCCCCCGATATCACTCTTGACGTCATTCATCCCGAGATCAGCGAGGAGTTCGGCGATTCCGCGATCGTCCGCGCCAAACTGTCGCGCGCAGCGACGAGCGACATCCGCATTACTCTCGACTTCGGCGGAACCGCATCGACCGGCGACTTCACCGTAAATCCGGCGGAGATTCTGATTCCTGCCGGGAAACTCGGCGGACAGGTGACGATCACCGCCGTCGACGATACGGATGCGGAAGATCCGGAAACATTGCTGGTCCGCGCCGCCGGGGTCACTTTGCTGAGCGCGCCCGAAGTCGAGTTTCCGCTTCCCGAAGACGAAGTGGAGATTCACATTGCCGACAATGATCATGCGCCCGTTCTGGTCACACTTTCCGT
>JBFWWA010000402.1:0-5194 GCA_050246455.1 Planctomycetaceae bacterium | reverse complement strand
GCGCAACGACGCTTGAATACCGCGAAGATCGACCCCTCGGTTCTACCACCGAGACACGGAGCTCACGGAGAAACTCGAAGAAAGACCCCATAAGGACCCCGGGAAGCCGGGAATGAAATTGTGGCGAGGATGGAAGCACTCCGTGTTTCCGTCGTGACAATTTCGGCGGTGGCGATGCGATTGCGGGTCGGTAGAATGAGCGGGTACGGGCTGCCGACCAATAGCCGTTGGTCGTCATTGCACTTCGCTTCACATCTCCTGAAGTCTGACAACCTGAAGCCTGAAAGCCCTCAGCATGCAAGATTTTGAAAAGCTCGGCGCGTTCTATCTCGGCCGGCTCTACGACATGTCGCAGCAGAAAGTCGAAGACGACATTCTGCTGTACGATGCGAAAGATCTCACCACGCACGCCGTCTGCGTCGGCATGACCGGCAGCGGAAAGACGGGGCTCTGCCTCGCGCTCCTGGAAGAGGCGGCGATCGACGGGATTCCCGCTCTCGTCATCGACCCGAAGGGAGACCTTTCCAACCTGCTGCTGACGTTTCCCGATTTGAAGCCGGAGGACTTCCGCCCCTGGATCGATCCCGCCGACGCGACGCGCAAAGGGGTCACTCCCGACGAACTCGCGAAGTCGACCGCGGAAACCTGGAAGAAGGGGCTCGGCCAATGGGGACAGGAACCGGCGCGAATTCAAAAGTTCCGCGACTCCGTCGATATCGCGGTTTACACCCCCGGGAGCACGGCGGGTTTGCCGGTCTCCATTCTGCGATCTTTCGCCGCTCCGCCGGCGGAGGTGCAGCAGAACGCGGAGGCGCGGAAAGACAAAATCAGCGCCGCGGTCTCGGGGCTTCTCGCGCTTCTGCAGATTGACGCCGATCCGCTGCAGAGCCGCGAGCACATTCTGCTCTCGAACATTCTCGACCATGCCTGGCAGGAAGCGCGCAATCCCGATCTGCCGATGCTCATCCGCGAGATTCAATCGCCGCCGTTCGACAAGCTCGGCGTGATGGATCTCGAAAGTGCGTTCCCCGCGAAGGAGCGTTTCGGACTCTCGATGCGGCTGAACAACCTCGTCGCATCTCCCGGCTTCTCCGCCTGGCTGCAGGGAGAGCCGCTCGATATTCAGCGGATGCTCTACACGCCCGAGGGGAAGCCGCGCGTCTCGATTCTGTCGATCTCGCACTTGAGCGATGCGGAACGGATGTTCTTCGTGACGGTCTTCCTCAACGAGGTGATCAGCTGGATGCGGGCTCAACCGGGAACGTCGAGCTTGCGCGCACTGCTCTACATGGACGAAGTTTTCGGCTTCTTCCCGCCGACCGCCAATCCTCCGTCCAAGACGCCGATGCTGCTGCTACTCAAACAGGCGCGCGCGTTCGGGCTCGGAATTGTGCTTGCGACACAGAACCCGGTCGACCTCGACTACAAGGGACTCGCGAATGCGGGAACGTGGTTCCTCGGGCGACTGCAGACGGAACGCGACAAGGCGCGCGTGCTCGACGGTCTTGAAGGGGCGTCCGCCGCGGCTGGTTCGTCGTTCGATCGCGGAAAGATGGACACGATTCTTTCCGGACTCGGCAATCGTGTCTTCCTGATGAACAACGTGCATGACGATGCGCCGGTCGTCTTCCAGACGCGCTGGGTGCTGTCGTATCTGCGCGGTCCGCTGACACAGGATCAGATTCGCGGATTGATGCAGTCGCGGAAAGGAACGTCGGCGGCGCCTGCAAAGGTCGATACGCCCGCAGTTGGTTTGTCGGGCGCGGGGGCACGGCCGGTTCTGCCTCCCGGTGTGACGGAAGTCTTCGTCTCCGGCCGGCAACTGCTGCCGAAGGGGGCGACACTCGTCTATAAACCGGCGGTGGTCGGAAAAGCGCAGGTTCGTTTCGCGAAGTCCGGGACCGGGATCGATGCGTGGAAGACATTGTCGATCCTCGCTCCGGTTGACGGCTCCGTCTCCGCGACGCTTTGGGATGAAGGGGACGTGCTCGCCGACGAAGCCCACGAGGTGGGAAGCGAGCCCGAGGGGGACTGCCAGTTCGCGCCGCTCCCGTCCGAACTCTCGCAGGCGAAGAAGTACACGCAGATCGCGACGTTCCTGAAGGATTCTTTGTATCGGACGCAGGCCCTCAAGCTGTGGACGAGTGCTGCGCTCAAGGAGACGTCGAAGCCCGGGGAATCGGAAGGAGACTTCCGGGCGCGGATCAGCCACCTGAGCCGCGAGGAACGCGACCGGCAGGTTGAGAAGCTGCGTGCGAAGTTCGCTCCGAAAGTTGCGACACTGGAAGAACGGAAGCGGAAGGCGCTGCAGCGCGTCGAGAAAGAGAAGTCGCAGGCGACGCAGTCGTCAATGCAGGCGGCGATCTCGTTTGGAACTTCGGTCCTCGGCGCGCTCTTCGGACGAAAACTCAAATCGGCCGCGAACGTCGGACGGGCGGCGACGTCAATGCGCTCGGCCGGTCGTGTGCTGCGCGAACGGGAAGACATCGCGCAGGCGGAAGAGACGGTCGAAGCGATCGACAAGCAGATCGCGCAGCTGGACGCTGATTTCAAGGCCGAGACCGAACGCCTCGAAGGAGCCGCCGCACCCGAGGCCCTCAAGCTCGAGGAAATCGAGATCAAGCCGAAGAAAGTGGACATCAACGTCATGCAGGTCTCGCTGGCGTGGGTGCCGTACCAGGTCGACGCGAGCGGAATGGCGAAACCGCTCACTTGAGCAACAAAACGATCCGGAGCACAGACATTCCTGTCTGTGCCGATGCGCAGGAAGAATCAGTGGGCGCAGCCCACCCAACGAAAGAGAGGCCTCACGATGCGAATTCTGACGGCGCTCGTTGCAATCTCGATCGTCTCCGGTGGTGTTGCTCAGGCCGCCGCCGGGAAACCGAACATTGTGCTCATCGTCGCGGATGATCTCGGGTACGGCGAACTCGGCAGTTACGGCGGGAAAGAAATTCCGACGCCGAATCTCGATGACATGGCCGCTGCGGGAATACGCATGGCGGCAGGGTACGTGTCGTGCCCCGTCTGCAGTCCGACACGCGCCGGGCTCATTACGGGGCGCTACCAGCAGCGCTTCGGGCACGAGTTCAATCCCGGTCCCGTCCGGCTGGCGAGCAAAGCGTTCGGACTGCCGCTCAACCAGAAGACAATGCCCGAGCTCCTCAAGTCGCACGGCTATGCAACCGGAATGGTCGGCAAGTGGCATCTGGGCCACGGCGAGTATCATCCCCTCGCACGCGGCTTCGACGAATTCTTCGGATTCCTCGACGGCTCGCACTCGTACACCGAACCGAAAAAGGACGCCGCCAATCTCATTCTGCGCGGACGCGAACCGGTCGACGAAAAAGAATACCTCACCGATGCCCTCACGCGCGAGGCGATCGCCTACATCGATCGGCACAAGGACCATCCCTTCTTTCTGTATCTCACCTACAACGCCGTCCATGCGCCGCTGCAGGCTCCTACGAAGTATCTCAAGCGGTTCGAGAGCATTCGGAACGATCGCCGGCGCACATTTGCCGCGATGCTTTCGGCCCTCGATGACGGCGTCGGCTCCGTGCTGGCGAAACTCCGCACGAACGGAATCGAGGAGAATACACTGATCGTCTTCGTCAGCGACAACGGCGGCCCCACGCACAGAACCAGTTCTCGCAATGGCCCTCTCCGGGGCAAGAAGGGGGAGGTCTTTGAAGGGGGAATCCGGGTGCCGTTCCTCATGCAGTGGAAAGGGCACATCCCGGCCGGAAAAACGTACGATCAACCCGTCATCGCGCTCGATCTGCTGCCGACATTTCTCGCAGCCGCCGGTGGAAAAGCTCCGGAGGGGCTGCAGCTCGACGGAGTCGACCTCATCCCGTTTCTCAATGGCGACGGCAACAACGCTCCGCACGAAAGTTTATTCTGGCGATACGGCCAGCAGGCTGCGGTCCGCAAAGGGAACTGGAAGTATGTTCGCCGCACGGAAGAAGGGGAGCAGCTCTACGATCTGAATTCCGACATCGGGGAAACCACGAATCTCGCCTCGTCCAAGCCCGAGATTCTCGACGAGCTCAAGAAAACGTACGCGAGCTGGAACGCCGAGCTCGTCGCCCCCCTCTGGCGCCGCGCAGGACAGCCGCGGAATTGAGATTGGAGCACAGACATTCCCGTCTGTGCCGATGCGCAGGAAGAATCGGTGGGCACAGCCCACCCTGCACCAGAGGGGTCGCCCGAGAGTTTCTGCGATACTGGAAGTACGAATTCCGGTCTGCGGCATAGGCAGTTGCGGGCTGAGTTGTTAAGCACGTACAGTCACGAATGTCTGTGCTCCAGCATGACCGTCGAGATCTTCGAATGATTCGAGTCGAAAACCTGACGAAGTTGTTCGGCTCGCAGGTCGCGGTCGATGAGCTTTCACTCGAGATTCCCGCCGGTCAGATCGTCGGCTTCCTCGGGCCGAACGGCGCGGGCAAGTCGACCACCCTGAAGATGCTGACCGGAATGCTCAAGCCGACGCGCGGCTCCGCGAGCATCTGCGGGTTCGATCTTCAGACTCACCCCGTCGAAGCGAAGCGGAACGTCGGCTTCGTGCCGGAATCGGGAGCGGTATTCGAGTCCCTCACCGGTCTCGAGTATCTCGAAATGATCGCCGCTCTATACGGCATTCCACAGGAGCCCGCGCGCGAACGCATCCGGCAGTTCATCACGTTCTTCGATTTGAGCTTCGAAACGCTGACCGAAAAACTGCTCGGCGCCTACTCGAAGGGAATGCGCCGCAAGGTGGTGATCACCGCCGCGCTGCTGCACAACCCCCCCGTCGTTCTGTTCGATGAGCCTCTCGACGGACTCGATGCCAACGCCGCCGTCGGGTTCAAGGCGCTCATCCAGCGGCTCGCGGCCGAAGGAAAGACTATCGTTTACAGCTCGCACATTCTCGACGTCGTCGAGCGGGTCTGCCACCGCGTGCTGATCATCGACAAAGGGAAGCTGCGGCTTGACGGCAAGCCGGACGAGCTCGTCGCGTCGCACGGCTCCGGCACACTCGAACGGCTTTTCACGGAGATCACCGGCGGCACCGAACTGGAACAACGGGCGGAAGACTTCGCAAAGACGTTCCGACCATGAGCGGCGCGCCAGTCTCGACAACTCCGATGGATTCGAAGCCTTCGCTGCCGACAGCCTCCAGAACGCTGCGCCGTCTGTATCTCACGCT
>JBFWWA010000401.1:0-5202 GCA_050246455.1 Planctomycetaceae bacterium | reverse complement strand
TGAAACTTGCGCGCACGATCATAAGGAGGGGGAAGGGCGCTCTTCCGCGACTCATTATAGTCGACTCGAGGGGGCTCGGGCGAGTTCGGGACCCGGAGATCGGAGCTCGCATTTCGAGCCCGATCGGCCCTCCGGTCCCGCAAAGATAACTCACACCGGCATACCGCACTAGGCTACGGCGGGATCGATCTTTTCCGGATCGAGGCCGAGATCCTTGAGCGCCTTCGGGAGTTTCTTCTTGTCGAAGCTCCCTTCCTCCGCAAGCGTTTCGAGAGTCGCGTACGCGGTATTCTCCGCGTCGACTTCAAAGTGCCGGCGAAGCGATTCCCGCGTGTCGCTGCGACCGAATCCGTCGGTTCCGAGCACCGTGTACTTGCCCGGGATCCAGCGGCGAATCTGGTCGGCAACAAGCTTGATGTTGTCGCTGACGGCGATAAACGGACCTTCCACTCCGTCGAGAGTCGCTTCGAGATAGCTTTGCCGCTTCTCCTCCTTCGGATGGAGGCGGTTCCAGCGTTCCGCGGCGGTCGCCTCGCGGCAGAGCTCGCTGTAGCTGGTCACGCTCCAGACGTCGGCCGAGACGGAGAACTTCTCGGCAAGGATCTCCTGCGCGCGGAGCGCTTCGCGAAGAATCGTTCCGCTGCCGAACAACTGGACCTTCGGTCCCTGCTTCTTGCCGTTGGGGCCGGAGCTGACCTTGTAGATTCCCTTGAGAATCCCTTCGGTGCACCCCTCGGGCATCTCAGGCATCACGTAATTTTCGTTGTACACGCTCAAGTAGTAGAACGTGCACTCGTTCTCCTGGTACATCCGCTTGAGGCCGTCCTGGATGATGACACCCAGTTCGTACGCATAGGCCGGATCGTACGCTTTAAGCGTCGGGACCGTCGTCGCGATGAGCTGGCTGTGACCATCCTGGTGCTGCAGCCCTTCGCCGTTCAGCGTGGTGCGTCCGGAGGTGCCGCCGACAAGAAAGCCCTTCGCGCGGGCATCGGCCGCAAGCCAGATGAGGTCCCCGATGCGCTGGAAGCCGAACATCGAATAGTAAATGTAGAACGGGATCATGTTGACGCCGAGGTTCGAGTGCGCGGTCCCCGCCGCGACGAACGACGACATCGCACCCGCCTCATTGATTCCCTCTTCGAGAATCTGGCCGTTCTTGGCTTCCTTGTAGTACATGATCGCGCCGGCATCGACCGGCTCGTAGAGCTGCCCCTTGTGCGCGTAGATTCCGCACTGGCCGAAGAGCCCTTCCATACCGAAGGTGCGCGCTTCGTCGGGAATGATCGGGACGATCCGCTTGCCGATCTGCTTGTCTTTGAGCAAAGAACTCAGGAGCGACCCGAACGCCATCGTCGTCGAGGCTTCGCGGCCGCCGCTTCCCTTGAGCGTTTTGTCGAACGACTCGAGAGTCGGGACGGTGAGCCGTTCCGTCGAGGGCTGTCGTGCCGGGAGATACCCTTCGAGCTTCTTGCGACGCTCGTGCAGATACTTGTATTCCGGACTGTTCTCCGGGAATTTGTAGAACGGTGCGTCGGCCACCTGGTCGTCGCCGATCGGAATGTTGAACCGCGTCCGGAAGGCGAGCAGCTCATCGTCCTCGAGCTTCTTCTCGTTGTGCGTCGTGTTGCGTCCTTCGCCCGCCTCCCCGAGGCCGTAGCCTTTGATTGTCTTCGCGAGGATGACGGTGGGGGATCCGGTGTGCTTGACGGCGGCGCTGTAGGCGGCGTTGACTTTTTCCGGATCGTGCCCGCCGCGGCGCATCTTCTGGATCTGGCTGTCCGAGAGGCGCGAGGCCATTTCGAGCAGTTCCGGCGAAACGCCGAAGAAGTGTTCCCGGACGTAGGCGCCGGTTTCGACGCTGTATTTCTGGTACTGTCCGTCGACCACCTCGCCCATCCGCTTGACGAGCTTGCCGTCGGTGTCGTCGTCGAGGAGCGGATCCCAGTCGCTTCCCCAGATGACCTTGATGCAGTTCCAGCCCGCACCGCGGAAGGCGGCTTCCAGTTCCTGAATGATCTTGCCGTTACCGCGCACCGGACCGTCGAGCCGCTGCAGGTTGCAGTTGATGACAAAGATCAGGTTGTCGAGCTTCTCGCGCGATGCGAGCGTGAGCGCGCCGAGCGATTCGGGCTCATCGCATTCGCCGTCGCCGAGGAAGCACCAGACGCGCGACTGCTCGGTGTTGAGAATTCCGCGATTGTGCAGATAACGAAGGAACCGCGCCTGATAGATCGCGGTGATCGGCCCGAGACCCATCGAAACCGTGGGAAACTGCCAGAAGTTCTCCATCAGCCAGGGGTGCGGATACGACGAAAGCCCCTGTCCGCGCGGAATCTCCCGGCGGAAGTGCTCCAGATGTTCTTCGGTCAGCCGCCCCTCGACAAATGCCCGGGCGTAGATACCGGGGGATGCGTGCCCCTGGAAATAGATCAGGTCGCCGGTGTGGCTTTCGCTGCGGCCGTGGAAATAGTGATTGAAGCCGACTTCGTACAGCGTGGCGCTCGAGGCATACGTCGAGATATGCCCGCCGATGCCGTTGAACTGGCGGTTGGCGCGCGTCACCATCGCCATCGCGTTCCAGCGGATGATGCTCTTGATCCGCCGCTCGATCTCTTTATCGCCCGGGAAGGCGGGCTGCTTGTCGGCCGGAATGGTATTGATATAAGGGGTGTTCGCCGTGAACGGCAGCGTCACACCGCGGAGATAGGCCCGCTCCTGCAGGATGACGAGGAGCTCCTGGAGCTTCTCAGGCCCGTACCGATGGAGGACGTCTTCCAGCGACTCGAACCATTCTTCAAGTTCCGCCGGATCGATCCCCGAAACCTCATTCCGCGACACTACATGTTCGGTCGTTGACAACGCGTTAACCCTCTCAAAAAACGGCCCCTGCGGACAATCCGTGCGCAGCGGATCTCCGTTAGAGTAACGCATTTCGGGCAATCTAGGCAAGCGGGCTGCAGGCTGCGGCGTGGTCGAGAGTTGAGGGTCGAGGGTTGAGTGTCAAAACAGCCGCTTTCCCTGCTGACTCTCAACTCTTCACACTCGACCCCGCCGGGGGTAGTGGGCGCGTTTGAAAAGCGAATTCTTGCAGGTGGCACAGGAGTGAAGAGCTCTTTCAGTCGATCGGGGTGGATTTACCTACACCTGTTCGCTGCCGTACCGCACGGGCCGCTCGGGATAGTAATGGCGAAAGCCCACCAAAGAGAAACAATGCTGCGAGCGAGGCGTATACACCGCGCCGATTGAAGACGTTTGGCAAACCAAATGTGTGCGCCAGTATTAGAAGTCCGATACATCCAACTGCAAGGAATAGAGGCGTCAGCACCAACAGGATTAGCCAGCTGAAAGTCTGACGTTTACTCATGTCGATACTCCCCACCGCATTCCACCGCAGGCGGGTTGAGCGTGGGGTGAGAGCTCCCACAATCAATGCCGTGGTCAACGCGCGGCCTCCGGGTCATCACAGCACGCTTCAAACGCGTTCCAAAGTGCCAAAACATCGTTCAAGTCGCGACCGTCAGCCCCGGGACCTAGGTATCGGATTTCAAAATGTCTTCTGAAATTCGCTGTTTCAATAGACAATCTTCGCACGCTCCCATCCGGCACGGAACCCCCGTAACGAGAAGGCAACGCGCCTAAACGACTATTCCGAATCACAGCATTCAATTCGGGCAATTTATCAGCAACGTTGATTTGCCGTTTTTCTTGGACGCCTGGTTTGAACACAGTCAGCTCACCGCGTCCATCCCCGAAAATGGTCATTTCCCAGGGGTAATATCCGATCTGAAAAGATCCATTAACAGACATTTCAACCTTCCGGATCTCACCAGGTTCCCTGTTTCGGGCCCACACGTACCATGTGGCGGTCACTGCCAGAACGCTCAGCAAGACCACCAAAGGATCAAGGAACCCACGACTTTTTGTGGTTACAGAGTCGTTGATACTGCCGACTGACTGCCAGTGAATATCGTTCATCCAGTCGGCCATCGATATTTCCCTTAATCTGCCGCCCACATTCTACTGCTGGCGGGTTGTGGTTGGGGACTGGAGTTCGCTTCCCTCACGCACGTGCCTCTCAATACTGCCAGCCAGCCGGAGAAGGGGTTAGTCTGTGACTCCCGCTCGCGCGGCCTGGGGAACGATTCGAAATCCCTCATGACGTCTTGGCTTTACCGGTAGCCCGTAGTCTGTAGCCGGTAGTCGTCCCTCAACCCGCAGGCACCTGTTGTGTCAGGCAGTGGAAGGCCCCGAGTCCCCAGATGAGATCGGTGCAATCGATGCCGACCACTTCGCGGTTCGGGAAGAGTTCCGCAAGAATCCTTGTCGCGCGCTCGTCGTTCGGGCCGCCGTATGTCGGCAGCAGAATGACACTGTTGCCGATATAGAAGTTCGCATAGCTCGCCGGGAGGCGCTGTTCTTCATAAACCACGGGGCGCGGCATCGGAAGCGTGACGATCTCGAACGGCTTGCCGTGACGATCGGTCATCCCCTTGAGTCGGCGCAGATTCTCGGCCAGCGGCTCGTGGTTCTCGTCGTCGGTATTCTCTTCGATGGCCGTCAGCACGACGTTCTTCGCAACGAAACGGGTCATGTCATCGACGTGCCCGTCGGTGTCGTCGCCGACGATCCCATCGCCGAGCCAGAGAATCTTTTCGACTCCGAGCATGTCGATCATTCGCTGCTCAATCTCCTCACGGCTCATCGCAGGGTTGCGATTCGGATTGAGCAGGCACGATTCGCTCGTGAGGATCACGTTGTCGCCGTTGCAGTCGATCGAGCCCCCTTCAAGAACCATCCCCCCCTTTACCGACGGGATGCCAAGAACCTTCGCCATGCGCGCGGGGATGAGGTTGTCGAGGTCATACGGGGGGTATTTGTTCCCCCAGGCGTTGTAGTCCCAGTCGGTGGCGAGGCGCGAACTCTCGCCACGCTTCGGATCCCGCTTCTGCAGAATGATTGCGCCATGGTCGCGGCACCAGGCGTCGTTCGTTGGGAAGTGATGAAAGTGGATCTCGGCACCGGCTCCCGCAACTCTGAGCAGCTTGCGCGCGTGCTGTTCCATCTCGGCATCGTTGACGTTGATGTGCACAGGCTCGGAGCGCGAGAGAGCCGCGACCATCTGCGCGTAGACCGGCTGGACGACGTCGAGCTTCCCTGGCCACGACGCTTCCTTATGCGGCCAGGAAAGCCAGGTCGCCT
>JBFWWA010000400.1:0-5205 GCA_050246455.1 Planctomycetaceae bacterium | reverse complement strand
GTCGCGAAACGTGCGGCTGGCGCTCGGAGCGATCGGCGGCGGCGAGCACACCATCCAGATTCGTGCGAAGGGTGAAGGAAACCTCGAGCAGGAATGCACGAGCTTCATCACCGTTGTTGCACCGAGTCTCGAAATTGGAATCGACGGGCCGGCTCTCCGCTACATCGGCCGTAACGCGGTCTATGTCGTCTCCGTCAATAATGACGGACGGGCTGATTCGAACAACGTTCGTGTTCTTCATCGGGTTCCGGACGGCTTCAAGTTCGTCCGCGCCGACAAGGGGGGCACTTTCGACGAGTCGACCCGCACCATCAGCTGGTTCGTGGGCCATGTGAACGCCGGCGAAAAGACCGAGCTCAAAGCCGAACTGGCGGCGACCGAACTCGGCACGCACGTGCATCGCGTCGGAGCGGTTTCCGAGAACGGAACCCGTTGCGAAAGCGAACTCGAGACGGCCGTTGACGGGACCGCCTCGCTCGTGCTCGAAATCGTCGACCTCAACGATCCGGTGGAAGTTGGACTCGAAACCGCTTATGAAGTTCGCGTTCGCAACGACGGCACGATCCCGGCTCAGAACGTCGGAATCTCCTGTGAAATTCCGGGCGGCGTCGAACTCCTGGGAGCAAAGGGACCGACAGATTTCCGTGCCGAGAACGGGCTGATGCTCTTCAAGGCCTTGAGCCAGCTCGAACCGGGAAAGACCGCGGTGTACCGGATCAACGTCCGTGGACGTGCTGACGGTAACCACCGCTTCCGCGCCCGACTCGCCAGCGATTCGATCAAAGAGCCCCTCGTCTTCGAAGAACTCACGAAGTTCTACGGGGAATGAAGCTCCGACGCCGGTGGCGATCTGATTCGCCGGGCGTCGCACAAGTCAGGCCAGTCTTCCTGAGAGGGCGACCGGTTGTCGAAAGACAGCCGGTCGCTTTTTTGATATCACGGTCATTCGCGAAGGACCATTGTATATTGATTCCACTGTGAAGCTCTTCGTCTACGGAACATTGAAGCGAGGTTTCAGTCGCAACGCGCACCTGCGCGCGCAGCAATTCATGGGCGAGGCACGAACAACGGCGATCTATCGACTCGTCGATTGCGGAAGCTACCCAGGACTTGTCCCGGCATCGCCGGCTCTTGTCGACGGGCGATCGATCGAAGGGGAAGTCTGGCAGGTCGATGCCGATTGCCTCGCGAAGCTCGATAAGGTCGAAGCGGTCGACGAAGGACTCTATCGCCGCGAACGGGTCGAGCTCGAAGCACCGTTCGATGCGACCACGGTCGAAACCTATTTCTACAATCGTTCGATCTCCGGACTCCGCGACTGCGGCACGCGCTGGAAGTAGGGTCGGCTCCGCCCGCCGATTCCCGCAGCGTCGACTCACGCAATGGGAATCTTCCGGAACCGTCCAGATGGGCACTGCCCACCCTGCATCCCTGGAGACTTTCGGTCGGGCCGTGTGGCTCGGTCGGGAGACCGGCCGCAACGAGGCATCACTTTGCGACGAAAGCGAAGTAGTAGAACGCGAGGCCGGTGACCGACGTCAGCGTGATATCGACCGTCGAAAGCCAGCCGAGCGTCGAGTGCAGCTTGCTGTGCGTGCCGGGAGTCGGCGGCGATGGAAAGCGCTTGAGCGCGAGGTAAAGGGTTGCTCCCCAGAGAAAGGGTGTTGTGATCGCAAACAGGAGATGGACCCAGAGAACCTTTCGGACAAACCCCAGTTCGTCGGAACTCAATGGCGGAGTTCTCCGCGCGACGATGTTCTCCCATCCGCCGTGCACAAGCTGCATGTCGACCTCAAACGCGGCGACCGTCAGCAGGAGCACGATTCCGAGCAGAACCTGGATGTTTCGATGCCAGACGTAGTTCCGGGAAAACTTGACGAGATAGAGGCTGTAAAGGAGTGTCGGCACGACAAGGATCAGCGCGCAAACAACCACGTCGAGCATGAACGACGCGTTGTACCCCAGAAATCCGTGCGACATTTTTTTCTCCCCGACGCCCTAAGTCGAGCGCTCGGCGGGAAGCTATCAGAACCGAACGGGACCGCCAAGTGATGATCCCGGCTGCCCCCTGCGACCGGCGGAGGACCGGACCCCGATTCGCCCCCTTTGGCATCGATTGCTCAACCGCCGAAGCTCGCGGCAATCTCCACCAGGGTGCGCACCATGCAGCCGGTGCCGCCCCCTTCGCGATGCGGCTTGCTCGACGCGGCGAACGACGGGCCGGCGATATCGAGGTGAACCCAGGGTTTGCCGGCGACGAACTTCTCGAGGAACTTGGCAGCGGTGATCGCCCCACCCCAGCGTCCACCGACGTTCTTGATGTCGGCCACCTCGCTTTTGATCAGTTCGCTATACAGCTCGAACATCGGAAGCTGCCACGCATCTTCGCCGCACTTCTTCGCAGCGGCGAGAACCGAATCGCACCAGTCCTGGTTGTTGGACATCGCGCCGGTCACATCTTCGCCGAGAGCGACGACGCACGCACCGGTGAGCGTCGCCAGGTCAATCATCTTCGTGACGCCCCGATCGACCGCGTAGCTCAGGACGTCAGCGAGAACGAGCCGTCCTTCCGCATCCGTGTTGTGCACTTCAATGGTGACGCCGTTGCGCGCGGTCAGCACATCGCCGAGCTTGTACGACGATCCGCTCACCATGTTTTCGACCAGTCCCATGAACCCGAGGACGTTCACCTGGGGTTTGAGCTGGGCGATTGCCGTCATCGCGCCGAGGACCGTCGCCGCTCCCGCCATGTCGCATTTCATGGTGAGCATTCCGTCGGTCGGCTTCAGCGACAACCCGCCGCTGTCGAACGTCACCCCCTTGCCGATGAGACCGAGCGTCGGCGCGTCGGGCCCCGCTCCCCGGTAGCTCAATACCACGACGCGCGGCGGCCGATCGCTCCCCTGCGCCACGGCGAGTAGCGACCCCATCCGCTCGTCCCGAAGCCGCTGCTCGTCGAAAATCTCGCAGTCGAGTCCATGCTGCGAGGCGAGCGTCCGGGCGCGCTCCGCTAAACTTTCCGGATACATTTCCTGCGGCGGACGATTCACGAGTTCGCGCGTGAGATTCACCGCTTCTCCGAGAATTCGTCCCCGTTCGATTTCTTCCTTCACGGATTCTTCGTGGGTCGATTCGATGAGCAGCGTCAGCCGTTCGAATTCGAAGCGGTTCGGCTCGGTCCGGTAGAGTCCCTGCCCGACGCAGCCGACACGGAACGCAAACGCCGTTGCCTTTGCCGCTTCCCCCGCCGTGAAGTATCCACGAGCCGCGGACGGAACAACGACCGCACAGCTCCGCTTTTTGTCGGAGATTTGGCGTGCGGCCGTCAGCATCGCCTTTTCAATTCGCGGCAAAGTGAGCTCTTCGGGCTTTCCGAGGCCAACGACGAGGAGCCGCCGCGCGGCGATGCCGTCGACGCCGCGCAGTTCCCGCGTCTCCGCGAGCTTGCCCGCTAGGTCGCCGATCTCTTTGAGTCGTGCGAGCCGTCCGCCGAGCTTTCCGTCCAGCTCTCCCAGCGCCCCGGTGATCTCGGGCGATTCCGTCACACCGACGATGAGCCAATCGGCTTCCATTTCGTTCCAGGGGGAGGTACTCGACTCGATCTGCATGAGGTCTGCCAGTCCTTGGTGTGAAGTGCGGGGATTCAGGGGGAGAATAACGCCGATGTGCGCTCATTCAAGCTATTCGCCGCGAAGTTGGCAAGGCGATGCAATGAGACGCGCGGATTCGGGCGTTCGCCTTCCGGATCCGTTTTCTTCCCGCTCCGGAATCTGGAAATTCGATCGAGCACGATTTATCATTCGCGAGAGGTCTCCCGTCATCCTTTGTTTTCGCCATCCGCCGGCTTAACCGCGCCGGTTTCGAAAGCCAACAATGCCGACCGTCAAGTTCATCAACGAGAAGAAAACGATTGAAGTCCCCCAGGGTGCAAACCTTCGGAAGGAGGCGATGAAAGCCGGAATCGAGCTTTATCCCGGCATCCATCGCATCTTCAACTGTCGCGGTTTCGGCCAGTGCGCGAGCTGTCGGGTTCGAATCCTCAAAGGTGAAGAGAACGTCAGCCGGCAGGGGATTTTCGAGAAGCTGCGCCTCCTGGCGGGTCCGGTCACTTTCTTCGCCCGCCTCGGAGAAGAAGCGAAGATGCGGCTGGCCTGCAAAATCCGGGTGAAGGGCGATATTGAAGTCGAGTCGCAGCCCGCGGTGAACTGGCACGGCGATCGCTTCTGGGGCTGAGCTCCGCCGATTGCAGCTCCAGGGCTGAGATCAGGGCATTGAACCGGCTTGCCCGGCGGCCGAGAGTTCAAATTCCCCTGGGATGGCGACCGATCCTTTACGCCGGTCGTTCGACCCGGGTATCATGGAATTCACGCCAACCGGCGGTGCGTCCCGCCCACCGCCACCCTTCGGACCAAGACTGGTCCGCAAACCCTGGCCAGCGACACCACGACGGAGCTCCCGATGCCCGCGCTCGTCCGCTGTTTCCGTTTCCACTGCGTGACGCTCGTTGCTGTTGGGGCGCTGTTTACCCCGTCGCTGTTCGCGGACGAAGCGAAGACCGAAGCCAAGCCCGCTCCCGTCAGTTTCTACCGCCAGGTGCGTCCCATTCTGCAGCGGAATTGCGCCGGCTGCCATCAGCCTGCAAAAGACGGCGGCAAGCTCGTTGTCACCTCCTATGAAGGCTTCAAGAAAGGGGGCGAGAACGGCGCCGGCTTTACTCCCGGCAAGCCCGACGAGAGCCTGATCCTCGACTACATCTCCGGCGATAAGCCCTCGATGCCCAAGAACGCGGAGCCGCTCAAGGCGAAAGAAGTGGAGATCGTCTCGCGCTGGATTCAGGAAGGCGCCGCTGACGACACTCCCGCCAGCGTGCAGGACACGGTGAGTCCCGAAAACCCGCCGAAGTATTCCAAGCCGCCGGTCATCGCCTCACTCGCGTATTCACCCGACAGTCAGCACCTGGCGGTTTCGGGTTTTCATGAGATTCTCGTTCACAAGGCGGATGGGAGCGAGCTCGACAGCCGCCTCATCGGCCGGGCGCAGCGCATCGAGTCGATTCAGTTTTCTCCCGACGGGAAACTGATCGGCGCCGTCGGCGGCGCGCCGTCGCTTTTCGGTGAAGTGCAAATCTGGGATTTCGGCGCGAAGTTACGGGTGCAGTCGCAGACCGTTTCGGTCGACACACTCTTCGGCGCTGCGTTCAGCGAT
>JBFWWA010000399.1:0-5207 GCA_050246455.1 Planctomycetaceae bacterium | reverse complement strand
ACAAGTCGCCGTTGGCAACCGCTGTCGCAACGTCCGCGATGTTTCGCACCTGATTGGTGAGGTTCGATGCCATTGAGTTGACGTTGTCTGTCAGGTCCTTCCAGGTGCCGGCGACGCCGGGAACCTGTGCCTGTCCACCGAGCTTCCCCTCGGTCCCAACTTCGCGCGCAACACGGCTGACTTCTCCCGCGAATCCGTTGAGCTGGTCGACCATGGTGTTGATCGTGTTCTTCAACTCGAGCATTTCTCCGCGGACCGCGACGGTAATTTTCTTCGACAAGTCGCCGTTGGCGACCGCCGTCGTCACTTCCGCGATGTTTCGCACCTGGGACGTCAGGTTGGTCGCCATCGCGTTCACGGAATCGGTCAGGTCCTTCCAGGTCCCCGCGACACCGCGCACTTCCGCCTGTCCGCCGAGTGCCCCTTCCGTTCCAACCTCGCGGGCCACGCGCGTCACTTCTGAAGCAAATCCGTTGAGCTGATCGACCATCGTGTTGATCGTGTTCTTCAGCTCGAGGATTTCGCCGCGGACATCGACGGTAATCTTTTTGGACAAGTCGCCATTGGCGACCGCCGTCGTCACTTCCGCGATGTTTCGCACCTGCCCGGTCAGGTTGGAAGCCATGAAATTGACGTTATCGGTGAGATCCTTCCAGGTTCCCGCCACACCGGTCACTGTCGCCTGTCCACCCAGCTTTCCTTCAGTGCCAACTTCGCGGGCCACGCGCGTTACTTCGCCTGCGAATGCATTGAGCTGGTCGACCATGACGTTCACGGTGTTCTTGAGCGCGAGAATCTCTCCTTTCACATCGACGGTAATCTTCCGCGACAGATCTCCTTTCGCGACGGCGGTCGTCACCTCGGCGATATTTCGGACTTGCGAGGTGAGATTGGAAGCCATCGAATTCACGGAGTCCGTCAGATCCTTCCACGTGCCGGCCACGCCGGGAACGGTCGCCTGACCGCCGAGTTCCCCTTCCGTTCCGACTTCCCGCGCGACGCGCGTCACTTCAGAGGAGAACGCGTTGAGCTGGTCGACCATGGTGTTGATCGTTTCCTTCAGCTCGAGGATTTCGCCCTTCACGTCCACAGTGATCTTTCGCGACAGGTCGCCGCGGGCCACCGCCGTCGTCACTGCAGCAATGTTGCGGACCTGCGCCGTGAGGTTCGACGCCATCGCATTGACCGAGTCGGTGAGGTCTTTCCAGGTTCCGCCAGCTCCCGGGACGACCGCCTGACCGCCGAGCCGCCCTTCGGTGCCGACCTCGCGTGCAACGCGCGTCACTTCGGACGCAAACGAGCGCAGCTGGTCGACCATTGTGTTGATCGCTTCCTTGAGCTGCAGAATCTCGCCGCGGACGTCGACCGTGATCTTCTTCGACAGGTCGCCGTTTGCGACCGCGATCGTCACATCGGCGATGTTGCGAACTTGAGCCGTCAGGTTGCCGGCCATCTGGTTCACGGAGTCGGTGAGGTCCTTCCAAACGCCGGACACTCCCTTCACTTTCGCCTGTCCGCCGAGTTTTCCCTCGGTGCCGACTTCGCGTGCGACGCGCGTCACCTCCGACGTAAAGACCGAAAGCTGCTGAATCATCGTGTTGACGAGTTTCGCGGCCCGGAGGAACTCTCCTTTGAGCGGCCGGCCGTCGACCTCGAGCTCCATCGACTGACCGAGATCTCCCTTGGCAACCGCGCCAATTGTGCGTGCAACGTCCGCCGTCGGTCGCGTCAGGTCGTCCAGCAGCGCGTTGATTGATTCCGCTTTCGCAGCCCATTGACCAACCGCACCAGCGAGCGACATGCGCTCCTTGAGACGCCCTTCCTTGCCGACCGTAAGACTTAAGCGTGCCGTTTCGCGGGAAATCCGATCTTCGTGGTCGATCGTCTGGTTGAACGCTTCCGCGATTCGCCCTTCGATACCGGGCCAGTCGGACGGGAGACGCGTCGAAAAGTTTCCATCGCGAAATGCCATCATTGCTGTGAGAAACTGCTGCAGGCGCGAGTCAGCGTCCTGATGACTCCGACGCGGGCGACGCTCCGTTCGCGAATGACCATTCTCGAGTTCCGTTTCGATCGCGACATCAGCTTCGTGCGTGTCGGACAACTTCTGGTCAGTCATTGAACCGGCTCTGAATTGAGAGAAAGATGAGCCATCAACGATCGCGTGGCCCTATTCTGCTTCGTGCTGAAACAAAACGCAAACTGCATTGCGCGAGCGCACATCATCTGTTCTGTGCGTTCGAACAGTAATTTCATTTCGCGCCTCTGCGGCACGGAATTTGATCAAGCGAGATATTGATCGATCATGAATTCATGCATCGTCCTGAAATCGGAAATTCTCAACATTTGCATCGCGATCCGAATTGCATCCATCGCATGAAGTTGCCACGATCTACCTCGCGTTCGGAGACTGCACAGAACAATGTTCTGCTCCGCATGCGAAATCGATCAACCTGTCGCCGTCGACCGTCACGGTCGTAGCTTGCCTCACCGCACAATTGCATCCGGCCTTTGTTCGTTTCGGGTCTCTCCCGCCCGGGATCCCATTCATGCAAGACGCGATTCCGACGCCGATTCTGCAGTTCCTTCGCGAACACATCAGATCCGTCGTACAGCTGGAATTGCTCCTCATGCTTCACAAGCAGCCGGAACGCGCGTGGGGCATCGCAGAAGTCAGCGAACAGCTCTATATTCCGAACTCGTTTTCCGAATCGATTCTGGAAAGCCTGCGCAGAATCGGACTTGTCGCCGTCACGGAAGAATCGAGCCGACAATACCGATATGCCCCTGCAGCACCGGAACTCGTTCCGCTCATCGACGATCTGGCACGGATTTATCAGGAACGTCCGCATAGCACGATCCACGTCATTTACACCAGCCAGACCGATCAATTGCAGAATTTCGCCGATGCCTTCCGAATCCGGAAGAAGGAGAATGAATAACATGCACGGTCTCGTCTACATCCTCTGTGGCATTACCAGCCTTCTCAGCGGCGCGCTTCTGATGCGCGGCGCCCGGGAGACCGGCAATCGACTCATGTTCTGGAGTTCGCTCTGCTTTTTTGCGATGGCTGTCAACAACGGCCTGCTCTATGCGAATTTCGTGATCTTTCCCGACGTCGACCTGCTCACCGCGGCCACAATCGCCTCTCTGGTCGGAATTGCTCTCGTCAACTTTGGTCTGATCTGGCACAGCACGTAGGAGTTGGCCATGACTCCAATTCGGATTGAAATTCTGAATGCGTTCCTCAGCGGTCTCATTACGATGGGGCATGCATCGGCGGGATTGTTCTTTCTTCGCTTCTGGACGAAAACCGGCGATCGCTTGTTCGTCATGTTCGCGCTGGCTTTCTGGCTGCTGGGTCTCATTCGAATTCTGATTGCGATTCAGGAAGATGCCTCGGAAGAGCATGTCTTTTACTGGTTCCGTCTTATCGCGTACCTGGCGATTCTGATCGCGATCGTCGACAAGAACGTGCGCAAATAACGGGAGTCATGCGACCCGACGTTTTGAACTCGACGTGCTTGCCCCCTTCATCAGAAACAGAATCAGAGACCGCTCTAGCACCTTTCTTCCGTTCCCGCCTCCGCGCCCGCCGCGCAACAGCGACTTATTCAGGTTTCCGCGCAGATAGGCATCAATCACCGCGGGATGCACATAGCATTTGCGACAGACCGCGACAGTATTCCCGAGTTGCGCGGCCACGTTCCGGATGACCGCCGAAACCGTCCTCTTCCGTTCCGTCTCGCTCACATCCGGCGTATTCTCGCCGCAGGCATCGCAGAGCAGCTGCGCTGCGAACAGCGTCCCTGCCCAGGTCCGGAAGTCCTTCGCGGTAAAATCCGATCTGCTGACGTCACGCAGGTAATCGTTGAGATCTGACGACGTGATGTCCCGCGGCGTACCGGCCTCGTCGCTGTACTGAAACAGATTCTGTCCGGGGAGCTCCTGAAATTTCTTGACGAGCCGCGCGACCCGTTTGTCGGAAAGCTCGACCGTGTGCTCAATTCCTCCCTTGCCCCGGAACCGGAAGCGGATCTGCGAACCTCGAACGCGCACGTGCCGGTTCTTCAGCGTCGTGAGACCGAAGGAACCGTTGACCCGCGCATACTCCTCGTTGCCGACTCGGATGAGGGTTGATTCGAGAAGCTGCACGATCGTTGCAAGTGCTTTCTCCTTCGGCAATCCTTTCCTCCGGAGGTCCGCGCGCACGCGGCGACGAATCTCGGTGAGCGACGTGGCAAACTGAGCAAGCCGACTATACTTGGCTTCATCCCGGTACTCGCTCCAGCGCGGATGGTAGCGGTATTGCTTCCGCCCCCGGGCGTCGCGTCCAACGGCCTGGATATGCCCCTCAGCCAGCGGGCAGATCCACACTTCTTCCCAGGCCGGAGGTATGACGAGTCTCTGGATCCGCGCCAGCGTCGCCCGGTCGCGAATCGATTTGCCGTTGGGTCGCAAATAACGAAAGCCCTTGCCGCTCCGGACTCTCCGGATTCCAGCGGTTTGATCGGAAACGTATCGCAATGATGCGGATCGGGCGGAGACATGCGGCGCAGCGTGAGTGCCGCGTTTGGCGCGCCTTCCCCCCGGTTTGCGTTTAGCCATGGCCACGCATCAAGCAAACGGAGTGCCGTGCGGCAGAGGATTTGCAGAACACTCTTGCGCCCGTAAGGTCCCGCATTGCATGGTCAGATCGATGGAATACGTCATCACCGTTCTTGGCTGTGTTCTCATCGGCGGCTTGGTGCTGTACCTGACGCTGCGATTCTGGGGAAAGGACTAACCCGTCGCTGGAGAATGCGCCGCCTCCGGTGCGGCATTTTCTTTGCACTCGATATCTACTGCCGGGAGCAGGCCGCTTTTCGGTCAGACGCCCGAACCACTTACCACGAAAGGCCGCGGGATGATTCCAGAGCCCTCAAGACGCCGCGAGTTCCTGCAAACAACCGCTGCCGGGCTGGTCGCCATGAGCATTTCCGGCTCCGCCTCAGCCGCCGAGAAAAACTCCGGAGGAATTCCACTGCGGAAGTTCGGCAGAACCGATGAACGAGTGAGCTCCATCTGCCTTGGAGGTCACTCTTCAACGAATCCGAAAAAGCTTGAGGAAATGGCGAGCATTCGCCTGATTCAGCGAGCGGTCGATGAAGGCATTACCTTCATGGATAACTGCTGGGATTATCACGACGGCGTGGCCGAAGAGCGGA
>JBFWWA010000398.1:0-5224 GCA_050246455.1 Planctomycetaceae bacterium | reverse complement strand
AACAGCCACCGCAGAATCGGGCCGGACGATGTCGCGCGAGCCGCTGGTTCCGAAACGCGGACATTGCAGAATCGATTTCGAAACTTCCTCGGCAGACCGATCGCGAGCGAAATCCGACGCGTGCGGATTGAACGTGCCAAACGAGAACTTACGCAAAGCAAGCGGCCACTTTCCGCCATCGCCCGTGATGTCGGTTTCGGTGAAGCGATGCGGATGTATGATGTCTTCCGCCGTGAACTCGGCGTGACGCCAAGTGCCTACCGTCGTCAGCGGCAGGTTCCGGAAATGTCTTGAAAGTCAGATTGTGATACGGATTGCAGGTAACATCAGCAAGAACGAACGCCCGCCCGCCCGGCGACTTTTCCACTTGGCGTATCGAATGCGCACTTTCTCAGCGCACACACTCACGGGGCGACGTCCTGCCGCCAGGTTTTTGGGGTGACAACCAGTGTGTTCCCTTCTTTGAAACCCGGTGGTGGATTGGAAAGAAACTGAGCATCGTAAGTCATGTTTAGAGTGAAGCTGGACGCAATTGTCAGCGTGTTTCCGGCAATGAGCACTCCCTGAAGTGTGGGGGTTTGTTCGACGCCCGCAATTGCAGAAATGTAGACAATCCCTTTTATCACCGAAGGATATGTGTCTGTCTGGTCTGAGTCCTCAACTCCAGCGTATGGTGTACCGGTGGGATTGTAGTTTCGGCCGGCCCCCGTCGACTCGCTGAGCGCGGCAGCTCCATGCCGGATGAGAAAGTTTCCCTGGACCAGCAAAGCGGGATAATTCGCCACGGCCGGCTCCCAGTTCACAGCGTTAAGAACCTCTGAACCCGAACCGGAATTCAGGATGACCAGCGTACCGACAATGCGCGACTCCTGAATACGAATGTTGCTGCCACCACAGTCAATGACATAGATCCCCTGCGGATTCGTTCCTGTCCCGTAAGGGTTTGATGATGGACTGAGCACGACCTGGTTGATTTGTCGTGCCTGCGGAGCGTTAGAAAGACTGGAGTAGGGAATCACCGTTCCGTTCGCAATGTAGTAATCGAACACCGACGTCCCCGGGACACTCCGTGCAGGAGCGGGAACGGTATTCGTTCCGTTGTATCCGGTGCCGGAGATCGGCGAGACGGAGTCGACGTCTGAATTGACCGTCCCGCTGGATGCCACACTGTTGTTGGTGTGAAGTTTCTGATTCGTCGTAATCGTTGAGTTAGAATTCAGCGTCACTAGCCCGTTACTGCAAACAGCGACTTCGAGACAGGTTAACGCGTTGCCTGTTGTCGTGACCTGCACACTCATGACCTGGACGACATTCCCGACGCGACCGACGCCTTTCAGACGCAGGCTTGTGTCGGAGTCGGTCAGGCTGCCGTCGCTGTCTTCCAGAATCCAGCTCACCGTCCCTTCCGAAGTCGAACCGACGGCGAATTTCGTGGACTCCACACCGCTGCTGTAGTTCGTCCGCCAGTTGGGATCGTTGGCAAGAACCCGCAACGCCAATTCGACGGCCGAATGGGCATTCGATCGTGCCTTGATGAGATCACCGGCGGTCCGCGTCTGCTGCCGCTTCGTCGTGAGCAGTTGCAAGCCCGCCAGCCCTAATGTCGTGACAATCAGCGCGACCGAGAGCACGGTGATATAAAGGGCAGCGCCTCGGCGGGTCAACGGCCGAACAAATTGTCGTCTGCGAGATTTCATAAGGGCGAGGATCAGAATTTGTCGGTCCGCAGACCAATTTGAGTGGCGATCACAACGCCGTTTCTGCTGACGGTCACCGTAATACGTTTGACTCCCTGATCGGTGCCGGAAATCACGCTGGGATCGTTGGGGGTGACCCATTTGACGACGACTTTTCGTTCCCAGCCGTCGAAGCCGGTCAACGTCGTACCGGTTCGTGACTTGGGCGGCGTCGCAGTCCAGCCGTCGTAATCATCGACGTCGTCGAAATCCGTTCGAGAACTTGTCGACTCGGACGATTCCGGGCCAAAGACTGGCGTTTCATTCGGGTCAGCATAGGGCTGTTCGAGCACTTCGGCCAGAAGCTCGGCCGCGAGTTTGTTGGCACGCGCGACATTGGACAGACTGGCATGCCCCGCCATCACGCCGGCAACGCCGTTCAGTGCGCCGACCACCACCAGCGCAACGAGAATCGTCGAAAGCACAACTTCGGTCATGCTCATGCCGCGTGCCGTTGCGCGAATCTTGAAGCGGTGACTTTTCATCAGAGCGGTTTGTTCTTGAGCAGGACACCGGACTCGATTCGTGCTCCCGAATCGCTGCCGACCTGCAGGACGATGTTGAGGTTCTGACGATTCGAGCCGACGGTCCGCATCTCGGCATTGTCGACGTAAATTTCCTGGATTTTCGAGATCCCGGTCGCTTCCCAGTAGGCCGTCGTTAATGTGCCGGTCCAGGTGGGCGTCAGCGTTGCGCCGACCCATTTGTAGGCGACGTTATCGATATTGAATGCATTCCCACTAAAAATCTGTTCGCCGCCGCCGGTACTGATGATCCGTAACTGAATTCGGACATCGTACGGTTGTGGGGCCGCCCATTTCCGCATCCACGCCCCGACTTCGTAGGTCGTTCCGTTGGCGACAAATGCCGTCACATTCTGCCGGACCCCGCTCTCCTTCTGCGCCGTGTTGCGGTACGCATACAGAGTCTGCGTGCCGGCGTACACCGGCGTTGTCTGGATCAGCATTGTGGCGTCTGGAATGGCTTGCCAGGCGGTGGTACCATCCTCCGCGCCGGGATTTGTCAGCAGGTTGGGGGACGGCGGGGGTAATTCAAATTGAAATTCGTGGACGTTGGCGACGACTGTCGCCACGGCTCCTCCGTTGTATTGCCGCGTGAGCGGATCTCCCGGTGTGCCGGACCACGCATATCGAATCGTCTCCGGAATCCCGTCATTGTTTCGGTCCGGCACGACAAAGGTTACGGCTGTTGTCGTTTTCTCGCTGAAACTCTCCGCCAAAGTGAGATCGGCAATCAGATCTGTCATGGCGGTATCGCCTTGCAACGCAGCTTCATGCGCGGACAACGTCGGATCCGTCCCGCGCGCGGCGACGAACATCGCGGAAGCGAGTCCGACCACGAGAAAGGTGGCACTCACTGACGCGACAAGCATTTCGAGCAGTGTATAACCGCGACGAACGGAATTCCGGCGATCGGTATTCATGGAATGCTCGCCTTTCCGGTAGCGGAGTCGATGGTCACGGTTTGTTGAAACACACCGGATTGAACCGTAATGACACCGCCGCTGTCCGGAACACCAAATTGATTGAAGACAACAGTCTCGTCGCCGCCCAGCGACGCTGATACAAGTGTGGACTGATAGGGAGACTCGCCGAGGAGAATTGTATATGGTCGACCAATTCGATCAGGATGATCCATGCCGACCAGAGAGTACTGATTGGATGCGGCGGTAAACACCACGGTTTGAGGTGTGCTGCGTGCCATGGCCGCCCGACGTGCCAGACTCAAATCGACCTGAATCCGTTTTGCGGCTGCGTTGACGCGATATCGATTCAAAGAATCGACAAACTTCGGGGCTGCAACAGCGGCGAGAATCCCGATGATCAGCACAGTGATCGTCAGGTCGACCAGCGTGAAGCCCCGTCTTTCGACAGATTCGAAGTTCGAGGTCGGTTTGCGCAAGAGACTTTTCCATGATGTAAAAAATCAACACCGTGGAAAAAGTAGCTTTCAATCTTGCCGGGTGATGGCATTTCAAGGGTAACGCATGGAGTCCACTTCCAGTCGATTCAGACTCTGAGGATTGCATCGAATCTGCTTCCACGGAGTCTCACGATTCCGCGGTCGCAGCGATTCCAGCCCGTCGATTTCCGGCATCTCCCTGTCCCGAGTGATGACGTCGGGCTGCAGTTGCTCCGACAGTTTGAAGAGTTCCAAACCGACCGTCTGTGTTTGCGACGTTCGCTCGGCCGTCTGTTTGGCGGCCGTGTCGAATTTGACGATGTTGCCGATAAAAGACGCCGGTGGGTACAGATCCCCATTCCGATTTGCTAGATCAAAAGACTCAGCGACAAGATTCGGATAATACGTCAAAGACCTATTGTGGAACGCTCTGCTAGTTGTTGAACCCAGAGCCCCACGAGGCGACTGTCTCGCGGAGTCATCCTTTCGTCTTTGGATTTTGGATGTCACTGTGCCGGTTTAAATCGGCCCTCAGGTCAGCGCTGGAACGCGATCGACAACGCAGATATGTTCGTGCGACCGACTTCGGCCTCTTACTGTGGGTTGGCTATTCAATTCTGACGATTTCAAACGCATCGGCCTCATGGCACCGAATGAGTTGGACCGAGCGTCGATTTCGCGGCAATTCGACGAAGTCTCTGATGCTCTCAATAAACAACTGAAACGCAGAGCGTATCCCGCGATCGAAAGCTGTCTCAGCCGGTGAGGTTCGATAGCCCGCGACGGAATCGTCTTACTGTCTTGCACGCGGCCAACGGTATTTCTGCGGTCTTTTTGGATTCCCTTTTCAGCAGTCCTTCGTCAACTGCCACGCCCGGTCTCGGGCCCGACGACAGGGAGACTTTGCCGTCATTGTTGACCGTGAATTCTCTCCGCGTTGTCATTGGAATATTGACGCCGGCGTTTTGCCGAGAGGGCTCATGAATCAGCAGGAATGGTATCGACGGGCCATGCCACGGTAACATGGTGAGGCGGTTATGGTCCGCGAGTCTCGACTGCTGATGGGTACCCAGCCATGCAACGCCCTCTTTTGTCACTCCTTTTCCTCCTCGCTCTTTTGGCTACTGACGCGGCTGCCGCGGAGAGCCTGTGGATTGAAGCCGAGCATCTCGACGGTGTTCGCGGCTACTGCTGGCCGATGGGCCGACCCGACATGAACAAGACGGACGGGCATTGGGGGCTGTCCGGTCCCGGGTGGGCGGCCGAGTGGAATCAGGGGGGCGAAAGCGGTTTCCTGTCGATCGCGACCGGCGCAGATGATGACCGTGCCGTTGCGTCAAAGACGATCGAGATTCCGGTCGACGGGCGATACTTCGTCTGGGTCCGTTACGGCGACTGGCGCGAGAAGACCGAGCGGTTTCAAATCCGCCTCCAACAGCCGAGCCGGCCCGATTGGACCGGACGGTTCGGCGAAAAGGCCCGCGTTGAAGAAGACAACGTGATGAAGCTCTACTTCGGCTGGGCGTTTGCGTGGGACAAGCAATCGACCACGCTGAAGAAAGGCA
>JBFWWA010000397.1:0-5227 GCA_050246455.1 Planctomycetaceae bacterium | reverse complement strand
AGACATCCCGCTGCTGATGCAGGCGGAAGACCTCGATTTTGCGCCGGTCATCACCTGGTGGAACCAGAGGAATCTCTGGGCGCGAGAAGCACCGCCGGCCAATCCGTTACGCACCATCGAAGGGGGCGGACTCTACAACGTTCTCGCGGGCGAAGACGAACGCGAAGGGGGTGCGCTTCTGTTCTTCGGATTGAAGCAGCCGTTGCCGATTGCCGACGCGACGCGCGAATATCCGTCCCCGATGAAATTCATCGAGATGGCTCGCGCGCAGAATCCGAACGCTTGGGTCGATATCGAGAAGCCCTTCTGGTGGGACGTGCCGGTCTGGCTCGCGCTCGGCATGATCGATTCGATCGGCATTGCCAACAATCACATGTGTCGGGATTCGATGTACGAGAACGAAGCCTGGGGCAAGCCACGCGACGCTTCGCGGCTTCCTGCTCCCCAAGGCAACGGCTACTGGTCCCAGGAAATCTACTATCACGTTCTCAATACGGGCCTGCGCGTTCCGCCGTCGGCCGGCAGCGCGTCGGGTGTGCTCCCCAATCCGGTCGGCTACAACCGCGTCTACGTTTTCACAGGCACCCGTTCCATCGCTGATTCGCATCCGTTGTGGTGGGAAGGTCTGAGAGCGGGGAGATCGTTCGTCACCAACGGACCGCTGCTCCGCGTGCAGGCCGACGGCCATCCGCCGGGACACATCTTCCGAGCCGCAAAAGGCGAGACCATTTCCATCGCGCTCCGTGCGAAGCTCACGACACAGGATGAAATCGAAGCGATCGAGATCGTGCAGAACGGCGAAATCGTCCGGAAGATTCCGTACGAGCGAGGCGCCGATGACCTGAACCTCGGAACTTTGGAAATGAAAACGAACGGCTGGTTTCTGGTGCGCGCGATTGCGAACCATCCGCGCACATTCCGCTTCGCTTCGACCGCGCCGTATTACGTCGAGATCGGTGAGGCGAAGGAGCGGATCAGCCGAAGGTCGTCGCAGTTCTTTCTCGACTGGGTCAACGAACGGGCCGAGCGCGTGAAGTTGAAGCTCAAAGACCCCGAGCAGCTCGGCGAAGTTCTCACCTACCACAATAAAGCCCGCGAGTTCTGGCAGCAGCGTGTGAATGCGGCGAATGTGGAATGAAGCGTAGGGCGGGCTATGCCCACCAGCATTTTGCATCCTGCTGACCCGCCCAGAAAACCGGTGGCGCAGCCCACACTACGGAATCCTGCTTTCGCGAGCACGCACGCACGCTTAGACTGCTAGAAACACTTTTGGAGTATCCCGATGAATCTGTTTGTCCTGGTCTCGCTCGTCGGTCTGGCTGCGTCTCCTGATGCGAACGACGCGCCGCGCTTTGAAGCCGAACAGATCTTTACGCCGGTCGAAAAGCAGACGCACGCGCCGGCCCTTGTTGAACTCGCCAACGGCGATCTCCTCGCCTCGTGGTACGGCGACGCGGAAGAGAAGGACGCTTCGATCATCGGGGCACGAAAGAGCAGCGGCGACAAGGGCTGGAGTGAGCCGTTCACGATGGCGGATCGGCCCGGCTTCCCTGACTGCAATACCTGCATGATGATCGACAGGAACGCGCGCCTCTGGCTGTTTTACCCCACGATCCTCGGCTCGAGCTGGGAATCGGCCTTGATGAACTATCGAACTTCGACCGACTTTGCCGGTGCCGGCTCCCCGAAGTGGGAACGGCAGGGAATGATTCTTCTGAAGCCCGAAGACTTCAGCGACGAGGCGCTCAAGCTTCTCGGCGACCGCAAAATTCGTCCGCCGCGCGGGGCGATTGTTGGCGCCGAAGGTCAGGCCGCGAAGCTTAAGGACCCTCTCTTCCAACGCCTCGGCTGGGCGAACCGCTGCAAGCCGACGGTCCTTCCGAGCGGACGCATACTTCTTCCGCTCTATACCGACACGTTCAACATTTCGATCATGGCTGTCAGTGATGACGCGGGTGAAAACTGGTACGCGAGCAAGCCTCTCATCGGCTTCGGCAACATTCAGCCGACGGTGCTTCGCCGCAACGACGGCACACTGGTCGCATACATGCGCGAGAACGGACCGCGCGGCGTCATTCGCGTTTCGGAATCGACCGACGACGGCATCAACTGGAGCGCGGTCGGCGACACCGAACTGCCGAACCCCGGCAGCGGCATCGACGGCGTTCGTCTTGCCAACGGCCACTGGGTGCTGATCTACAATCCCTCGAAGACGAGCCGCGCTCAGCTCGTTGTTTCGATTTCGGAAGACGAAGGAAGAACCTGGAAGTTCACGCGCCATCTCGAGAAGCACGCCGAAGGCCGCTATCACTACCCCTGCATCATGCAGGGGAAGGATGGCACGATCCACGCGATCTACAGCACCTTCATCTCACCCGAACCGGCCAAATCCGCCGACGGCAAGACGCTGCAGCAGATGAAAGGGATCAAACACGTCGCGCTCAACGAGGCGTGGATCCGTGCGGGGGAATAGCAGGCTTCAGGCGGTCAGGCTACAGGCTTCAGAAGAGATGGCGAACATCACTTACTCCGTCGAGCTTGTGGGTGTTGATTGGGCTGCACTCAAATCGACACTCGCCGCCGACCATTTCGACAACGGCCGATCCTCCGATCAGTTGCGTCGCGCGTTCGAGAACAGTTTTGCAGTCTGCATTGCGTACAATGGTTCGCAGATCATCGGAACGGCCCGCGTACTGTCTGACGGCGTCTGCAATGCGTATCTCGTTGACGTGTGGACCGAGTCGAGTTTTCGCCGACGCGGCATCGCGCGGGAGATGATTGATCAGATCACTGCGAAACTGTCCGGTCAGCATGTCTATCTACAGGCTGACGTTGATAACGCGGAAGTCTACCAGCGTCTCGGATTCTGCGAGCAACCGATCGGCATGAGCACGACCGTCGGCGAGTGGCTCAAGGGTGACAGTGTGTGAAGTTGCCAGCGAAGTCGGTTGGGTCTAGTCCTCGAGACCCACCATTCTCGCCGCTGGTGGACCTCCCAAAGCGTCAGCCCACCCTCCAGGCTCAGCAGATTTCCATGAGCGCCCGTCCGCCGTGGGCGATCGGGACAGGTCGGTTCGCGCGATCGAAGACCGGCATCTCCGGATCGATGCCGAGCAGATGATAGATCGTCGCGCAGATGTCGCGGATGTGCACCGGCCGGTCCTTGATGAACGCCGCCTGCTCGTCGGAAGCCCCGTAGATAGTTCCGCCCCGAATGCCGCCGCCGGCGAAGAGGACCGAATAGCAGTACGTCCAGTGGTCGCGGCCACCTTTCGCATTGATCTTCGGTGTGCGTCCCATTTCCCCCATCGTCACGACGAGCGTGGTGTCGAGCAGTCCGCGCCGGTCGAGATCTTCGATGAAAGCGGAATAGGTCTGGTCAAAGTTCGGCAGCAGGGTTTCGCGGAGCATCGGGAAGTTGCGTTCGTGCGTGTCCCATGCCGCCTTACTCACTTCAAATCGCTTCGAGTAATTGTCCCAGCTGACGTTGACGAACTTCACGCCGCGCTCGACAAGCCGGCGCGCGAGAATTGACGTCGAGCCGAAAAGCGTTCGTCCGTAACGATCGCGGGTTCGCGCATCTTCGCCGCTCAGGTCGAATGCTTCGCGAACCTTCGCGGAGGTGAGCATTTCGAACGCGAGCTGCTGCTCGCGCGAAAAGCTGCCGAGATCGCGCGTGCTGTCAAGACGGCGGAACTCGGCGTCGAACTGTTCAACGAGCCTGCGTCGGTTCTTCAATCGGTCGAGCGTGACACCGTCGATGAGATCGATATCAGTCAACCGAGGCTCGCCGCGCACAACCTGCGGACTCCAGATGTCGTCGGGGGGATGATCGACGAACGCGGTGCACTCGGTCGCGAACGCGTCGTACTTGCGGCCAAGGAATCCGCCATGCGGCCCCGCTTTTTTCCGAGCCTCTCCCCAGCCGAGCGGGCAGGGGAGATAGGCATAAGTCGGAAGATCCTTCGTCTTGTCGCGGTCGAGAAATGCGCAGACCGATCCCATGCTCGGCGGATCGCTGTCGCGAAACTCCTCGTCGGGAAGTGCAACGTCGTAGCCGGTGTACATCGGAAGGTTTTTGTGGCAGCCGCCGTTGTGATAGACGCTCCGCACCACGGCCGTTTTGTGCATCCAGCGCGCAGTGAGGGGCAGCAGCTCGCAGACTTCGATGCCGGGTGCCGAACTGGCGACCGGTTTGAGCTCGCCCCCCACTCCATCGGGAGCATGCGGCTTCATGTCGTACATATCCTGCGTCGGGGGACCACCCTGAAGGTAAATAAGGACCACGCTCCTTGCGGTGCCTGCCGGATATGTCGCAGAGGTCGAACCGCGCGCAGCGGCCCGGGCCGGTGTGCCGAAATAATTGCCGAGCAGCGAGAGAGTTCCCGCCTTGAGCGCATCGCGGCGCGTCGGGCCGCAGCAGGCTCGGCGGGCGCTTCCGAGCAGCGTGATCGCGTCTCTCATCACCGCACCTCGAATTGAGTCCGCGGTCGCTCGCGATAATCTGATGGCCTGTGTTATACCCCGCTCGGATCCGGCGAAGCAAGATGCGGCTGAGTGAGCGGATTACCGGATCGGCTACCGGCTACCGACCACCGGCTGCCGGAAAATGGGGGAGGCTTGCGGCATGGCGGAGGGGCCGAAAGTTCGGCATCACGCCACAGGTCACCGATCGCCGGGATTCGATCTGACGGCAAACCGGTATCGCTTTGACGTCATGAGTTTGTGCGATCCGTACTTGTTGATCGATTCGGAACTTCGGCCCGGAGCCGCGCGGATTCCCCAATGTTCTCAGAGACTTCCGTCGTCAGAGGGAGCGGGGCCGGTCGCAACTGTCGGGCAGTTTGCCTTGTGGCGTGCCGTTTGCGTTCATCGCGGGTGTTTCGATTACGGCCACCCGGGAGTTTGCGATGAACAATCTGAAGACCAAGCCGGATTCGACGGTGAACGATGGCCCAAGCCCCGTCGTGAATGCCGTCACACAAGTCGCGCTCGGCATCATCGTACTCTTCAGCGTCATCTCCTACGCATTCGAGATCGACAAGCCGTATGCCTCGGAGAATCTCCGCCAGTCCGGAACGCTGATTGCAATTCGGAAATAGAACCCGGGAATTCGTGCTGGGCTCCGAAGAGCGGTGATGCTAATATGTCAGCACCACTCTCGGAGCGGGTCGATGCACCGAACAGTTTCCGCGGTCAGAGAACTGAAAATCGCTTTCCCATCGGC
>JBFWWA010000396.1:0-5246 GCA_050246455.1 Planctomycetaceae bacterium | reverse complement strand
CACGACGCCACAAGGGATCGGAATTCCATTTCCAGCGTCCGACGCCCCACAGCAACGGTGCTGCCAGCGTTCGGAAGTCCAACCGGGATTTTCTTGATCCAGCGTTTCTGGGACGGCACCCAAGTCATCAACATTCGTTTCGGCATTATTTCCCCCTGTATCGTTATACGAATCGTTTCGGCAAATCCAAACGGAATTCCGAAAACTGTAAACCGACGCCAGTTTGTCGGGGGTCTGTAAACCGAATCTGTAAACCAACGGGAAGAAAAACGGTCGATTCGGTTTACACTTTGGAGCGCAGACCCTACAAAACAAGCGTTCTGGGTCAGCGTAGCCGGTTTACACCGAGGGGGTTGGCGGTTCGAGTCCGTCATCGCCCACCTGACAGAATTCAAGCGCGTTTCGCGATGAGTCGCAGTCCGTCGAAACCTCTGGAATTTCAGAGGTTTTTTCATGCGCGACCGAGTCGTTGCAATCATCATCTTCGCGCTCATGCGAAGTATTTCCAGTTAAAACGGCGTTTGACTGCACCGGATTTTGCAGCGCGCCGTTGTCGCTCGCCTGCGAGAAGTGACTGTCGGTCACTTGCAGATAATGCTTCGCTGCAACCGCGGGAGAGTTGCCGATCCAAGCGCAAACAACGTGCATCGGAAACTTCTCGGCGAGTTCGGTTTCCCGGGTACTGCGGAGATTCTGGAAGAGTTTCGGCCAAGGCTTCAGCCCGGCCCGCTTGATGATCCGATTGAGGTGCGTACGCAGGTTACAGTTGTGACCGCGGTAGCGCGTGATGACGTGCTCAGTCCGCTCTGGAGCCAAATCAAACAGTCGGTTGAGGTAGGGGCGAAGCTCGGGGAACAAAGGGATCATCCTCGATTCGCCCCCGGCATGATGCTCAGTCTTCGGACTATGCACGCGGATGCGATCGTTCTCCCAATCGATGTCGCCCCACTTCAGCGACAGATGCTCAGAGGGGCAGCGGAGCCCGCCATAGCGGCTCAGGGCGAAGAGGAGACGCCATTCGTCGTCGGGACACGCCGCAAGGATCTTGTCTGCTTCGTCGCGAGTCACGAAATAGAAGCGGCTGGGGTTCGCTTTAACGGAGCCTGTGAGATCGGCGAACGGGTTGGCCGGGATGAAGCGATGGCGTACTGCGGCTTTGAAGAGCTGCTTGGCCATGCTGCAACGACGGCGGACGGTATTGTCCGCGAGCTTCTCGGTTCCGATGAGATGCGTTCGCCACTGGTCGGCGTCTCCTGGCGTGATTTCGCGAAGAGGTTTTCCTTCTCCGAAGTAGCTGAGCAGGTTCCGCTTCGTATGCGACTGAAAGGTCTTGGTTGATTCCTTCACATCCGAACGCTTTGCCGAGTATTCGTCGAGGAACTCGTTCAACGTGACGTCGCGACGCCGTTCCACAAGGCCGACGGCCGCGAGCTTGTTCGTCATCCGTTCTGTCAGGCCTTCGAGCCAGACCAGCGTTTCCGCGTCGGGTGGGTGTCCCGCGTCGACGGCGGCAGCTAGAATCTCGACTCGGACTTTGACGGCCTCCGCCGTCTTCATGGATGCTTTGCCGAGCCGGATGCTCTTGCGCCGTCCGTCGCCGGCGGTGAACTGAATCGTCTTCTTTCCGCCCGCTTCACGCGAGATACTTGCCATGTTCAATCGCTCGCTTTCTTACTCGGCTTTCGCCGCATTACGATCGTTAGTTCGAGGCATTTGCCCAGCGCGTTCAGGGCGCTCATCGAGAGCCCGCGGTGCCCGTTGTAAAACTTTGCCAAAGCGCTTTCGTCAATTCCGGTTTCCTTCGCGATCTGGTATCGCGTCAGGCCACATTTGTCGATTGCCTGTCGCAGTTGATCGGTCAGCAGTTTCGATTGAGTTTTCTTCGACATCGACGCATCCTACGCATTACTGGTCCATTGGTCCAGTACAATCTTCTTGATCAATTCAGAATTGTGTATTGTCAACGTCAACGGAACTCCGGTCATCGTCGGGAAAGTCGGTGGATTCGTTGACGGGTGTACCAGAAAACAATCGAAACTCTCGCGACGAGCGGCCCCCTTTCGACCCGCTCGGCACCGGCTCCCAGCATCCGAGCTCGTCCTTGACGAGATCAGTGAGTGCCTTCTCGGCCGCACCCGATTCGCGCAACCATCGACATCCTTGCTGGACCTGGCGCTCTGAAACTCTACCGCCGCGGCGGTCAATCCATTCGATAAGTTGCCGCCTCAATCGTGTTTGGTCATCCTCGCCCAACATCGAATAGACGCGACGGGCTTCTGTTTTGAACCACTCTGCAAGCGCGATCCCGGCCGCCATGCTCTCAGCATTCACCAGATCGGGCAACGGGAGCGAAGGATCGCAAGCCGCCCAGCGAATGAAGTGAATTACCAGGGCGAATCGAGCGGCAAATTCTTCCAGTTTCGACCAGGCCGCGGATAGCTCTCCAGTTAGCTCGTTCTGCTCCTCGCCGTGCGCGTTGTAGTACGATTTCCATCTCTCTTTTGCCTCGGGTGTCATGCCGACGAGGACGGGTCGGAGCGATCCATCGGCCATCGCATCAGGCTGCAGTTCGAACAAGCGGTCGATCAGCGCCGCGATCTCCGACTCGGCTTCCGGATCGATATCGGCTTCGGTCCATCTCTTCGGTTTGCGCGGGGGACATGTCAGCAGCAGCCGGGCAGCTAGTCCCGACTCCCGATGCTCGATACCGAGCGCGCGGTGGAGCACTCCGGGCTGGATCCCCCCGCAGACTGATACCCAGGCGCATTCGATCCAGATCGTCCGCGGATTTCCGGTCTTCCGATCTACGGTGATTCCTTCTCCGACATGCATTGATAGCCAATGCGCCGAGTCCGCCGAACCCTTGCCTCCTGCATATCGATCAAATGAACCGATCCAGCCCGCCAGCTCGTCCCGGGCCAGGAGCACTCCACGCGGGCTCGCTTGAAGTATGGGGGCCAGAGCCTCGACCGTGGTATCTGAAACGTGACAGCGTTCGCACATCGGTGGAAAGGGCTTCGAGGGCGGATCGTCGGTATTGTTCTTGCGGCGCTTCCAATCGGTCAATTCTTTGTCATAGCGAGCGAGCGCGAGGTCGTACTCACTCATGGCGGCTTCGTGAAGCTTGAACGATCGCGATTGTCGAGCGCGGAGTGCTCGGAGTGCCAATTGGAACGCGGGAGTTTTCGCAGTGCCTGATTCACCGATAATGGCGAACCAAAGGATCGCGGGAACGGACCAGCCACGCTTGATCTCAAGCCGGCGGGTGTTTCCGATGGCGGTCGCGAAAACGGCCAACAGCGGGAGTGCAACGTATGACGGGTCGCAGCCTATTGCCTTGCTGGAGGCGCGGACAAAGCCGCGGATCGGCTCGGGAAGCACATTGAATGGGAAAGGCCGGTAACGCAGATCAGCCCCCGATCGCTGCTCGCGCTGAAACGGCTTCGTGGCATTGATGAGCGCGTCGAGTTGCCGCTGGAATTCTTCGGGCTCCGTCGCTTCGCCATGCGCCTCGATCCACTCGACGATGTCTCCTCCCTTGGGAAGTCCCGGAAGCTCCACAATCCGCACGACGGTCGATCGATCCAGCTTAAGAAGGATTGAAGCAACGGTGTGGGCATACTTGCGACCAGCATCGTCGTTGTCGGGAAGGATGACGACTTCCTTGCCCCAGAGCGTTGACCAGTCGGATAGATGTGCTGCCTCCGCCCCGCCCGCAGAAGTGGTCGCCACAAGCTCGATTGACCGAGCCGCATCGGCCGCTTTCTCGCCCTCGACGACGAAAACACGATCGGAGCTTGAGATCTCGGGCAAGTGGAATAGGGGCCGGCCGTTCGGCATTGCCTCGATCTGCCATCCGTCTGGATGCAGCGAAATAGGCCGGATTTCCTTCTTGCCGTTGGGAAGATCCCAGCGGACGACAGCACCCGATACCTCCCCGTTAGCGTGGCGATAGGTCCAATAGCCGGAATGTGGCCCGAGTTTTCGTTCGAGCGCCTGGACCGCGGCTTCGGCCGTCGGGAAGAAGTTTCGACTCTCGTCATTGTCCCCGCGTCTACGATTCCCTTCGGGTGAAGGTGCAGAGCGGTGTTTAGTAGACGTAGACGACTGGGAGTCCGGTAAGAGATCGGCAGGCGCAATACCCAGACGATCACAGATCGTTCGGAATTCGCAACCTGCATGGCACTTGATCCGGGGTCGCCCGAGATTGTCCTCCCAGACACGCAGACTGGGGTTCTGATCGTCGTGCGCGGGGCACTTGGCAGACCAACCTTTCCCTCTCCGACGGGCGTCCGGCAGTCTTTCCAGAATCTGTTCAATCGGGAGCATTGTCGCCCCCTTTCGTTGCCTCTGACTGCTGCTTCAGCCACTGCTGAAGCAAGTCGACGGGGTAAAGAAGCGTTCGGCCAATCCGGGCGTGCGGGATCGATCCGTCATGCGTCCACTGCCACAAGAGTCTCTCGCTGACACCCAGCGCCTTGGCCGCTTCCCGCGGCCGGAGGGCTAGAGTCGGTTTCGGAGTTTCCTTTCGAATCTGCATTGGTCGCTTCTCCAACGGTTTGTGTTGCCGCGAAATGCGGCGTTGCACGTTGGCAGTTTCCGCGGATGCGACTCTTGTGTGTTCCAATATGACAACGGCCTGACATTTGTCAGGCCGCAGAATCCAGTAGTTTTCAGCATCAGTCAGCAGGGATTATTTTTGGTCGGACATCGGTCCGACATTGTCATTCGTCTTTCGGCGATCTGTACTTGGTCGCGAGTTGGACGATTCCAGCAGAGTCCACTCGATAGTGGAATCGGGGCGAGTTGGACTGTGGTTCGCTGACCTCATGCCAGCTATTGTCACCGAGGACCATGCGCTTGCGCTCAAGCTGTTTAAAGAATGCAGTTTGCCGCGATGGGTGAATGCCAAGCGCAGCAGCAAGTTCGTCACCGCCGAGAAATCCCAGCGAACTACTGTTGCCGGGACTCACTTCGGGCGGCGACGTTGGGCTGGTGGACTCGGAAGGATTGCCACCTGAATGTCCACTGGTTTCGGGAAGCTGCAAAGGCGCGATTTCCGCCCCGATACTCTGTTCAATGAGAGAGACTGCTGCATTCAGCATGTCGTCATAATGCACACGGGAAATGCTTTGAATCATGGTCGCTTCCGCAGCGACAGCTCCCTCATCTCGGAACGGAGTACGGCCCTCGAAGAAATGCAGCAGCCACCAGCAGCCGTCTACCTCCAGGCGTGCGGCCTCGCG
>JBFWWA010000395.1:0-5267 GCA_050246455.1 Planctomycetaceae bacterium | reverse complement strand
AACAGATCAAAGCCGAGCTGGCCGCGAAGAACGCTGCTCCCTCTCCTGCTGCAAAACCGACAAAGATCGCGAACGCCGCAACCAATCCGACTTCCGCGGGCGCCGCGAAAGCGTCGCCGGCGGCCGGCGGCGGAACTTTACTGGGGAAGGTAATTCCCGAGTTCAGCGCATCCGCGGTCGACAACACGAGCTTTCAGTCGAAAGATCAACGGGAGAAAGTCCTGGTCGTCGCGTTCATGGGAGTGCAGTGCCCGCTCGCGAATCTCTACTACCCGAACCTTGTTTCGCTCGCTTCACAGTTCAAAGGCCAATCCGTTGCGTTCGTGATCGTCAACTCGAATGAACAGGACACGCTGAACACCGTTCGCGAACAGGCCAAGACACATCAGGCGAAATTCCCGGTCTTGAAGGATGCCGGGAATCAGGTGGCGGATCTCTTCGGCGCGTCGCGAACGCCGGAACTGTTCATCCTCGATGAATCTCGGGCAGTGCGCTATCACGGACAGATCGACGATCAATACGGATACCAGGCGCGCCGAAAAGCACCCTCGCGGACCTATGCTTCCGATGCGATCAAAGCGTTGCTGGAAGGTGGGAGTGTCACGGTCGCGGAAACGCCACTGCAAGGATGCCACATCGGCAGAAAGGAGAAAGCAGCGGAACAGTCGCAAACGAGTTTCTACCGCGATGTGCTGCCGATTCTGCAGAACCGCTGCCAGCAATGTCACCGCGCCGGCGACATCGGTCCGTTCTCGCTCGAGGACTACGCAACGACAAGCAACTGGGGAGAAACGATCAAGGAATCTGTCACGGAAAAGCGAATGCCACCCTGGCCGGCGGATCCGGAGCACGGAAAGTTTCTCAACAACATGAGGCTTCCCGACACCGAACTGAAAACTCTCGTGAAATGGGTCGACGAAGGATGTCCTGAAGGAAATGCGGCGGACGCCCCGCCGGCGAAGACGTTTGTCGACGGCTGGAACATCGGCAAGCCGGATCAGGAATTCGCCATGGACAAGGCGTTTGAAGTCCCCGCGACCGGCGTTGTCGACTACCAGCACTTCGTGGTTTCACCGGTATTTACCAAGGATGTCTGGGTGCAGGCGGTCGAGTGCAGGTACGGCAATCGCTCGGTCGTCCATCACATGCTCGCGCTGCTGCATTTTCCGAAAGACAGAGAGCGCAGTCAGGACGGACTCCGCAACGGCTTTTTTGCAGCGGGTGCCCCGGGCTCGAACTACCTCGTATTTCCCCCCGGGCACGCGAAGCGAATCCCGAAAGGGGCCCAGCTCGTGCTGCAGATGCACTACACGCCGAGCGGTTCTCCGACGCGGGATCAATCGCGACTCGGAGTTGTCCTGGCGAAGCAGCCGCCGGAGTTCGAAGTGCTGACGTATGCCATCGGCACCGAAGATATCCTCGTGAAGGCGGGAGATCCGAACTATACAAAGACATATTCCGAGCCAATCGATCGGGACGTCACCCTGACAACGCTGATGCCGCACCTTCACCTTCGGGGGAAGGCGTTTGATATCGAGGCGACATCGCCCGACGGCAAAACCGAGAAGCTGATCTCAATTCCCAAGTGGGACTTCAACTGGCAGTTCCAGTATCAGCTCGCCGAACCGATCACATTGCCAAAGGGTTCAAAGATTACTGTCACCGCAGCGTGGGACAATTCGGACAAGAATCCGAACAATATCCTGCCACCGGTCGACGTCCGGTTTGGCGAGCAGACCTTCGATGAAATGTTCATCGGTTACGTGAACTACGTCATTCCGCGAAAAGCCGGTGCGAAGGGGAAGACTGCCGGTCGTTCGCGAGGATGAGCCGAAACGGACTCATCTCAATCGACGTCGCAGTCAACGCGGTTTTCGGTTCAAGTGAGTCAACCTGCGATCGTCAGAGTTCCCGTTTCCTGCGTTTCTTATTGCGTGTTTCTTCCGCGATTGCGCCCCGCGCCTCGCGATAGAGGAACCCGATCCAGATCGCAGGAGCGATGACCGACGCGGCGAAGAAAAGGATCGCGACGTAGCGGCGATTCTCGGCAAGGCGTGATTGTCCCGGTCTGCCCGGTAAATACGCGACGTCGACGGTCTGGTTCGGCCACGGCCAGTTGAGAGAAACCTCGTCGCTTTCGATGCGCCGCTCTCCCGATTGCGCATCTTTGAAGCTGTAGTCAATGTGAAGGACGCGCCTGCCTCTCCCGCTTACGGCAACGGTTTCGTAGGCACGCTCAACATCGGCCTCGAGTCGGAGCGATGAGATCGCGTATTCGAATTCAATCCAGACGAAGTAGCTGGAGATTACGAAAACGAACGGGTAGAACGCCAGCAGAACGCAGCCGAAGGGTCTGTCTTGCATCTGGGCGCGCGGAGATACGCGAACCGGAGAGCGGACGAAGCCGAATCCGACCATGTTCGACCTCGCTCCTTGCGGAGAAGTGTACCGAATCGGCGTACAGTTCTGTGAGCAGTTCACGGAACCGCGGCGCGCCTTTTACCGGCACTGCGCCTTCCAGCGCAACCAGTGGTCTGCGAGCACGATTGCCACCATCGCTTCCGCCATCGGCACGAATCGGGGTAGCAGGCAGGGATCGTGACGACCTTTCGTGCGGATGGTTGTTGCCTCTCCGCTGCTGTTGACGGTTTCCTGCTCGATCGGCAGGCTGCTGGTCGGTTTGACCGCCGCCCGGAGAATAATCGGCTGGCCGGAAGTGATCCCGCCGAGCATGCCGCCGTGCCGGTTGGTGTCGGTTGAGATTCCCTTCTTCACGCCGGGGCCTTTGCCGGTCGAGCGAAAGGTATCGTTATTCTCACTGCCTCGCATTGTCACGCATCCGAAGCCGATTCCGTACTCGACGCCAAGCACCGCCGGCAAACTGAAAAGCGCCTTTGCGAGATCGGCTTTGATCTTGTCGAAGACCGGCTCACCAAGACCCGCCGGAACTTCAGTGGCAACGATTTCTGCCGCTCCGCCGATCGAATCTCCCTCTTTGCGGATTTCCTCGATCAGCGCGACCATGCGCGCAGCGGCGAGTGGGTCGGGGCAGCGGACGATGTTCGGTGTGCCGTCGGGAAGCGTCTCGACCTGTTCGAGCGTGACCCGTGCCGGATCGGGGATGTTCGCTTCAACCTTCCCGACGCGCGTCACATATCCGACGACGCTGCCGCCGAACTCTCTCGCGATCAGTTTCTTCGCAATGACTCCTGCAGCGACGCGTACCGCGGTCTCGCGGGCGCTCGAGCGGCCGCCGCCGCGGTAATCACGAAAGCCGTACTTCGCATCAAAGGTGTAGTCGGCGTGGCCGGGGCGGTAGACATCCTTGATCTCGCTGTAATCCTGACTCCGCTGATCATTGTTTCGGATGAGAATGGCAACGCTGGTGCCGGTGGTCTTTCCTTCAAAGACCCCCGCAAGAATCTCCGGAACATCGCCCTCCTGGCGCTGTGTCACAATCTTGCTCTGGCCCGGGCGACGGCGATTGAGATCGACCATCAGGTCGTCGACGGTGATCGGAATTCCAGGGGGGACTCCGTCGATAATGGCGACATACCCGGGGCCGTGGCTTTCACCCGCCGTGGAAACGCGAAAAGACTGTCCGAAGGAATTTCCTGGCATAGCAAGATTCTATCAGCGCCGCGAAGTTGGGGCATGTACAACGGTGGCTTGAGCTGAAGGCTGCCGTATTTTTCTGCCGGATAATCCATGCAGACGGGGCTTCCGAGGCGTCAGTTCGGGCGTTTGTCGCCAACTTGCCCTGTTGACTTGTCTTGACGGGGGGGCGAATAATTCCCGCGGGGAATGAGTGAAGGAGCCGGGCGGCAGGGATGCGAGGCTACAGGTTCGCATCCGTGAATGCCCCGTTTTGCGGAGCGTCGAGTGCGCGGATGTCGCATTTCGGCAACAGAGTTCAGACGCTGCGCCCAGTCTTCTGAAACATGGCCACAGGTGGTGCTTCCCGTGAGTAGCAGAGGACTTGGAGCGAATCGGGACGTGCACTGAATTTCGATTTTTTTTCAGATCGGGGTAAAAACTTTGCGCGACAACAATTAATTCTTGGTAGTATGGTCGGCCTGTCGTGGCGAAAAAGACGTTTCGTCATGGTTCTCGAGGAGAGAAAGGATGCTGTCGCTGAGAACCCGCTCTTCCGACATTGCTTTCTGGTTCCCCGCTGAAGAGTTTCGAGCTGCAGGCTGCCGGGTGAGTTTGTCGTAAACGAGATTGGGATACGACTTCGCCGGCTGACTCCTCTTCAGATCCCTGAAGTGCACTCACCGGCTAAGGCGTTTGGCTCGCGCAGAGCAGGGTTCGAGGTTGAGCACTGCCATTGCAGTGCAGGGGAGTTCAAACGGCTCTTTCAGCAAGTAAAGAGGAACAGCCGTTCGTGCAAGGACGTACGTTTTCAATGATCGCATGCAAGGGCCGAAGAATCGCGGCTAGAGTCGTGGTCTCGAGTTCCTCCCGATGCGATCAGGCGGCCGCGTGCGCCGCCGTCAACGGCTCAGTTTAACAAGGGAGTCTTCCGTGTATCGAGTGGATTCGGGTTTGAAAGCTGCAATCGACAAGGGACGGAAACGGGGTTACCTCACGTTTCACGATGTGAATGAGTATCTGCCGGACGAAGGGGGCGACCCTTCGATGATCGACGACCTGGTTATTGCGCTCGACGAACTTGGACTCGATCTCGTCGAGGATCCAGCCACAAAAGATGCGGATGACGCCGAATTCCGCGGCCCCTCCGAATTGGGTGGCGAGGCGCAGCTCGCAAAATCGCTGATGGGCCCGGAAAGCTCTGTTCTGTCGTCACGCGATCCAATCCGGATGTACCTCAGCCAGATGGGGAACATTCCCCTGCTTTCGCGAGAGCGGGAGATTTTTCTGGCCAAGCAGATCGAAGTTTCCCGAAAGCGATTTCGCCGCACGATTCTGGAATCGGACTTTGCACTGACGATCGCCGTCGACACGCTCGAAAAGGTCCAGGCCAACGAGCTGCCGTTCGAGCGTACGCTTCGCACCTCGGATACCGAGGGGGCCCGCAAGGAGCAGATTCAGGGACGCATGCCCCTCAACCTTGCGACGCTCAAGCGGCTTCTCACCGAAAACCGGGCCGATTTTGACTTGAGCATCGCCGAAGGGACGACGCGTGAGCAGCGCAAGGCGATCGCCGAGCGGATGGTTCTCCGTCGGCGCAAGATGGCGACGCTTTGCGAAGAGCTCAGCCTACGCACACAGCGGCTGCAGCCGATCATGAAGCGGATGCAGCA
>JBFWWA010000394.1:0-5289 GCA_050246455.1 Planctomycetaceae bacterium | reverse complement strand
CCTTTGGAACCGGCGGAGACTTCGCCGGAGACGTCGGACCCCACCGGGTCATCCAGCCGCGACGCCGTACCCCCGGCCCCTTCCGAGGAGGACGCGTCGGAAGAGGAGCTGACGGCGGTCAATCAGATTTTCGATCCGATCGCCCATCTGGAAGCGGTGCGGAAGATTGATGGGGCGAGCGAAGACGACGACGAGCCCGACTTGCCGAGCGAAGCGACCGAAGAAGATCCCATTTCGTATGCCGGCTCGCTCCGCTGGATGATGCGCGTCGACGGTTTCGGCATCACCGACTGGGAATGGTCTACTGCCGATCATCGGCCACGCTTCTCGGATCACACGCGATTCAATCTCGGCGTGCCGTTCACCATTCACTTCATCGACGAAGTGCAGGCGCTGGGGCTCCCTTCGGAACTCTACGACGCACAAATTGAGACGCGGCTCATCCAGCCGATCGGCGATGTCTGGGGAGTCGATCTCGCCGTCACTCCCGCATTCTTCAGCGACTTTGACTCCGGCAGCAACAACGGCCTCCGGATGACGGGGCACGGCATGGCCACGCTCATGCTCTCCGACGAGTGGCAGTTTGCGCTCGGCGTGATGTACCTCGGCCGCGAAGATGTGCGCCTGCTTCCGGCCGGCGGCGTCGTCTGGAATATCAGCGACGGCACGAAGCTCGAGCTGCTGATGCCGAAGCCGCGCATCTCGCAGCTCGTCCACGCCAACGAAGATTACGAGCAGTTCGCATACACCGGCTTCGAGCTGTGGGGTGGGAATTCGTGGGACATCACGCGGCCGGATGATACGTTCGACACTTTCACCTATCGCGACTTCCGCTTCGTCGTCGGTCTGGAAACGAGGTCGAAGAATCTGCTGCGCGGCGTGTTCGAGATCGGCTACGTCTTCGCGCGGAAGCTCGAGTTCCGCCACGATCCGACAATTCTCGAACCCGGCGATACGCTCATGCTGCGGCTCGGATCGAATTACTGAGAAGGGGGCAGGATCTGGGAGATAGGGGTTAGGGCAATTGTGGTCGCATGGCCTGAAGTCTGAAGCCCGACCGCCTGAAGCCCGTCGCCCGCTCAGTAGTTGATCTGGAACTGAGTCCGCAGCAACTGTCCTTCGAACTGGCGGTACGATTCGCCCGTGGCAAGAGCGGTGGTGTTCGTCCGGTCGGTCCAGGTGTACTGCGTCACGAGTTCCATCTGCGGATTGAACTGCCACTCGATACCGAGTTCCCATTCGTCGATATCGACGTCGGGTGCATTCCGCTCGGCCTTGTAGCCACCCTGGTAATAGTTCCAGCGGGCGAAGGGGAAGATTGTGCCGCACTCCTCGGTCACGTGACGGTACATCACCATCGCGTATCCGCCGGAGAGCGATTGTTCGGTGACTTCGGTCTGTGCCGCGTTGAGTGCGGGTCCATTACCGACGGTCCATTCCGCCTGGAAGCCAAGGGGCTGTGGATACCACACAAAAGTACCGGCGACGCGTTCGTCGCGCAGACCGCGGTTCCCGGTTTCCAGAGTGCCCAGCGGGCGAGCCGCCGCGCCGATGCCGAGCGGCTGGATCGCCGACGAGAGGACGACGTATTCGCCAGTGTAAGCCTGAGCGCCGAGTTCGACGATCTGATCATTGGCGAGACGGAATGGATAGGTCAGTCGGGTGACGACGTGGAGTTCGTCGTTCTGTTCGTTGAACGATCCCCCTTGGCCGTTGTAAACACCGATGCCGAAGACGCCGTAGTTGCCCGAACCCTTGAGCCCCTCGTCGAGCACGTACTTGAACGTGTCCTGCGCTTCTTCCGGAGTCCAGTAGAAGAACACTCCGAGATCGCGCTCGTTGCGGACGGCGCTGTTGAGGCTGTCGCTACGGTCGAGTGGCAACCTGTTTGAACTCGACTGCAGGTTTTCCCAGCCGTACGGCACCTTCGACTGCCCGACGCGGACACGGTAAACCTTGTTCTTCGTGATGTAGAGATCGCTGTACCAGTCGCGAATCTGTGTGAATTGATTCGCGTCGGTGCTGCCCGGCACGCTCGCTGCGAAGTCAGGCTGCAGGTAGACGTACATGTGATCGGAAACGTCTCCCGAGAGGATCAGGCGCGCCCGGCGGATCAGAAAGCTCTGGTTGTCGCCGACCGAGCGATCGCCGACATGCTGCGCCGGCGCACTGTCTTCCTCTTCGTGGGTCGTCTGGTTGTAGCGGAACTGGGCGTAACCGCGGATGCTCAAGCGGTCGTACCACTTCTTTTCGGTTTTCTTTTCGCCGGAGTACGTCTGCTGATGGACCGTGGTGATCGACGGATCGCGGACCTGCTCCCAGTGTTTCTGCGCCGCCTCAAGCAGGTTCACGCGCCGGTCTTCGACTTCATGCGCGTTCTGCAGCGCCGCCAGCTGCGCCTCGGCCTGCTGCAGCCGTCGGGCCAGGTCGGCCGGATCGTAATCGGGAATGGGCGCCGGAGGGACTCCTTCCGATTGAACCACGACCACCGAGCCGTCATCTTCGGCGAGGTATTCCGGCTCACCGAGCAATGGCTGCAGCATATCCTGTGCGACGGAACGGCCGACCCCACCGAGAGTTAAGCCAATCAGAACGATGGCTGTCAGGGGACGACTCACTGCACTTTGCCTGTTCATCATGCGATTACGTTCCGGTTGCGGGAACAGCACTTCTGTGCTGGTACAACCAGAAATATCGGCAATCTTCATGTAATCGGATTAAACAGGGACGAATATTAACAATCGATGGAGAAGCCGGTTGCGACCATTGGCGATGAAAACGGAGCGGATCCGCCGGGCGACGTCGCTCAGAGACCGGCGAACGGGGGCGGGTACTCGACGCGTCCTTTGACCCCGCCGAGCGCGCCAGGCAGCAGTTCGATCGCCATGAAAGCCTCCCCCGAATAGGGGGATTCGAGCGGCCGGGCGAGTTCGGCGGTGAACCCGAACCTGGGATAAAACTCCGGGTGGCCGAGCACGATCACGATGCGATGACCGGCGCTCCGGCAGGCCTCGAGTCCGCTGCGCACGAGTTGAGAGCCGATTCCCCGCCGCTGCCGTTCCGGCTCGACCGCCATCGGTGCGAGCGACAACGCGGGTACGACGCCGGTCTCGGTCACGATCGGCAAGGTGCTGAACAGAATGTGCCCGACGACGCGGTCATTCTGCACCGCAACGAGCGACACCCGTGAGTATCCGCCGTCGCGGAGCGCATCGACGAGCCTGGGTTCATCGTCGCCGCCGAATGCCCGCCGATTGACGACGCGAATGGCTTCGAAGTCGACAGAGCTCTCGACGCGAACGGAAACTGTCATGGCAATTCAGTGTGGGTAATGTCTGCCGTGTTCACACGGCCAGACGTCGAGGACCGTCTGAATTCAGAAAACCGATGGTCGCATTCACGGTTGCCGCAATTTGAGTTCGTATCCGTTTTCGTCGCATTGATACACGACGTCGACCCAAGCCCGCAGCAATCGGCCATCGGCCCCGAAAACCAAAGCATACTCGTGCTGCGGTACGAACATCGCACCGACTCCTGACTCCCCGATAGTCGCGATCGTCCCTTCGCGCCATTCCGCCGAGGACTGTCGAAGCAAGCCCGGGTGCAGGCCCAGACTGAATTCTGCCTCTTCAATCGTCGCACCCGCCAGCAGATTTCGTTCGACATATGTCGGCGTGATGCTTTGACCGCTTCCCCAGTAGATGAGCAGTGCAATAAGCGCCAGGAGGACAACCCCCGCAATGCCCGAAGCCAAAATGAAGGCAAAGAGCCAATCTTGCGCGGATCGGCGCGCAGTCGGTACGGATGCCATGGCTGAACTCATTTATGAATGCGCGAGTTACGCCGTCTCTTCCGGGAAGTGGCTGAGTTCGAGGGTATCGGCCGGGACCATCTTTTCGTTTTCTTTGTCCCAGGCCATCATCTTGCCTGTCCGCCACGATTCGTTGGCCATGCAGACCGCCGCCACGCCCGCCATGCCGAGCTCGACCGGGCAGTTGAGAGGTTCGCCGTTGCGGAGATGGTTGTGCAGATTGGTATGGTGCAGCTGCACGTCCTCGCCGCCGCTCTTCTTGTGCGTTTCGAGCACCTTTCCGTCTTTATCCTTCACTTCCCATCCGGTCGATGTGAAGTACATCGTGGCGCGGTAGCCGCGGATGATGTGATCGATGCCGACGCGGTTGCTCATGGTGCCGAGGACGTACACGGTCATGCCGCGCGGATACTCGCAGATCATCTCGAAGTTGTCGGGGAGATCGCGTCCATCGGGCCACTGCCAGATCCCCCCCATGCCGACGACACGGCGCGGGTAGAGCAGATCGCACGCCTTCATGATGCGCGTGATGCGGTGGATAAAGAGGTCGGTGCAGATGCCGCCTGAGTAGGCGGAGTAGTTCCGCCACTCAAAGTAGTGATGCGGGTTCCATTCGATCGTCGGTGCATGGCCGAGCCAGGTCTTCCAGTCGAGATCGGCCGGTTTCGGCATATCGGACTTGAGATCCGGTTCGCGCCACGGTCCCTGCTCTCCGTAGCGGCGGACGTATTCAATCTGCGCCTGCACGACGCGCCCGAGGATTCCCTTGCGGATGGCGACGGCCGCGGTGGCATAGCTGTCGTCCGACATCGCCTGCACACCAATCTGCAAAGGAAGCTTCGTTTCCTTCTGCTTCTTCATGACCGCCTGCGCTTCGGGAAGCGTGTGGGTCATCGGCTTCTCGCAGTAGACCGGCTTGCCGGCGTCGAGCGCGGCAATCGTCATGTCCGAATGCCAATGCTCCGGCGTGGCGATCGTGACGTAATCGACATCCTTGTGGTCGATCACCTTCCGCCACTCGGTGAACGATTCCGGTGCGCCGACGAATGCGGCTCCCTTCTCGGCGCGGGTCTTCCAGCAGTCGGCTACGCAGATCGGCTGCAGGTTGTCTTTCGAGATGAGGGCCTTCACCGCTTCGAGGTGGGTCGTTCCCATTCCGCCGGCGCCGATGAAGCCGATGCGGATGCGGTCATTCGCGCCGATGACGCGGGCATACGACGAGGCGCTCATTGCGGCGGTGCCGGCGATGGCACCGGTGACCTGCAGAAACGAGCGGCGGGAGACGGGGGAACGGAAACTGGTCATCGGCGAGGTTCCTTGTGGAGAAGTCATGATTCGTCTCCCGCGGGAGATTTTATGGTTGCCTGGCGTTCAGAAAAGCCTGAACGGATGCATGCATTCAATCAGACCATCCTACCCCAGCGAGAGAGGCCGGGCAAACCTGACGTGCGCCCAGTGGGACAAGCAGAAAACAGCGG
>JBFWWA010000393.1:536-5294 GCA_050246455.1 Planctomycetaceae bacterium | reverse complement strand
AACGCAGGTTCTGTCGGCCGATGCGGATCACTCACTCCGCCTCTGGGCAACTCCCGCGGCGATTCCCGCCGAAGGGGCAGCGTCGGTTGCGGCCGTGCGCGAATTCAAAGGTCACGAGAAGCCGGTAACCTCTGTCGGCATTCTGCTTCCCGCCGGCACGCTCTGTGTTTCGGGAAGTGAAGACGGCACCGTTCGCGTCTGGCAGATTGCCGATGCCAAGCAGACGGCATCCATGGCTCAGGGGGCGCCGGTCACGGCAATTGCCGTGCGGCCGGACGGACAACTGATCGCGGCCGCCGGCGCAAACAACGTCGTTCGATTCTGGCAAACGGCGGATGCGAAGCAACGCGCCGAGTTCAAGGGAGATCAGCGTGCACAGCGCGTCGTGATACAGCTCACCGAAGCACAGGCCGTCGCCAGGCAGAAATTCACGCTCGCCGACGCCGCGCACAAGGGGAGCGAAAAAGAGCTCGGCGAACGCCAGGAGAGCCTGAAAAAGGCGAACGAGGCAAAGGCCAATGCCGACAAGGCGCTGACCGAAGCGCAAGCAAAAGAGAAAGCCGCCGTCGACGCACAGAACGCGGCGAAAGTCGAACTCGACAAGAAGCCTGACGACGCCGCGCTGAAGAAGACCTTCGAAGACGCGATGAAGGCGGCGGTTGCCGCGACCGAAGCGGTGAAGGGGGCCACCAACGGCCAGGCATCCGCGGTCCGCGGCATCCAGGCGGCGGAACAGGCGGTGAAGTCGGGAACCGAGAAAGTGGCTCAGTTCAAGGCGGGACGTGAAGCTTCAGAAGCCGCACAAAAGCAATCCGACGCCGACCTCGCAGCTTCTCAGGCGGCGGCTACCGCTGCCGAGAAACCGATCCGTGTGCTGGCTTTTTCCGCGGATGGGAAGAAACTGCTCACGGCCGGCGACGACATGCTCGTGCAGTTGTGGGACGGCAACCGTGGTCTTCCCCTCGAAACCTTCACCGGGCACAGCACACCGGTTGTGGCGGGAGGCTTCGCCGGAGCGACGATCGTTTCGACCTCCGCCGATCAGAAGCTGATCGCCTGGGATACCAATCCCGCCTGGACTCTCGTCGGACAGCTCGGACCGAAGGCCGAAGCTCCACTCGATCTCGCGCCGTCGCCGTTCATTGGGCGCGTCCTCGCACTCGACTTCAGCGACGATGGAAAGCTTCTGGCAACCGGCGGCGGCGATCCGTCTCGCAGCGGCGAGCTTTTCGTGTGGGATGTCGAGACGCGTGCCGTGGTTAAAGAATTCAAGGATGCCCACAGCGACACCATCCTGGGAGTTGATTTCTCGCGCGACGGCAAGCATCTGCTGACGGGAGCGGCTGACAAGTTCGTGAAGGTCTTCGACGTCGCTGCCGGCAAGCATGTCCGCTCTTTTGAAGGGCATACGCATCACGTCCTTGATGTGAGCTGGAAAGGGGACGGCAGCACCATCGCGAGCGCGGGAGCTGACAATCAGATCAAGATTTGGAACGTCGAAACGGGCGAACAGGCGCGGACCATTGCCGGTTACGCCAAGCAGGTGACGGCGATTCAATTCATGGGAGTCGGCGAAAATACGGTGAGCTGCTCCGGCGATGCGACAGTTCGCTTTCACAAATCTTCCGACGGGGCCAACTATCGCAACTTCCCTGGATCGGCCGACTATGTTTACGCGGCGGCCGCGTCCCGGGACGAGTCCGTCGTGATTGCCGGCGGCGAAGATGGGACACTCCGGGTTTGGAACGGAGCAACCGGTGAAGTGTTGCAGTCGTTCGCTCCGCCGAAACCGAGCGAAAACACGACGCAAGCCGCGGCCGTCCCTGCAAAATAGCATTTCGATACCACTTTGCCGTCGGCTTTAGTGGCGGCTGGCTGTCAGTCGGTCGTGCAATCCGTCGGTCGCGCGTCGGCAGGTGGGCTGCGAATCATGGCGGCTGCTCGTCTGCGTAATCTGCCGGCATTCAGCGCAGCTGCGCGCTTGATGTTCGCGTCGCCTCCCGGCACACTGCAGTCAGTTTCAGGTATTGCATGGAATTTGATTTCCGAAAGGTCTGAGAGACATGTCAACCGATTTGAGCCGGCGGCTGACCGCCGAACTCGAAAAGATCGTCCTCATCGATCCTCATACGCACATCAATCCGCATTCGCCCGCGTCGAAGACGCTCGCGGATATCATGGGGTATCACTACTACACCGAGCTTGCGCACTCGGCCGGGCTTCCAAAGATTCGGATCGAAGAGAGCGGCCTTGCACCGAAAGAGAAAGTCGGCCGCCTCGTCGAGAAACTCGCCGATCTCGACAACACGATTCAGGTCGACTGGCTGCTCGAGATGTGTCGGACCTTCTTCGGCTTCGATGATGACCGAATTACACGCAAGAACTGGGAGAAGCTTTACGACACCGCCGAGAAAAGCATGTCGTCGGCGAACTGGGAAAACGAAGTGCTCCGGACCAGCAAGCTGGAGCAGGTTTATCTCACGAACGACTTTGATGACCCCCTGGAAGGGTTCGATACGAACCGCTACGTTCCCTGTCTCCGTACGGACGACCTCGTATTTCATTTCGAGAAGCCGGCCACTCGGGAACGGTTTCTGAAGGCCACGGGAATCGAGTCGCGTGACGCAAAGTCGATTCGCGCGGGGATCGGTAAACTCTTTGCCCACTTCACCGGGCGCGGTGCGCGGGCCTGCGCGATTTCGCTGCCTCCCGATTTCGAGCCGCTCCCCGTTTCGTTGACCGAAGTTGAGCCGATCGTGCAGCGTGTTCTTTCCGGATCGCAGCTCACGGCGGATGAATCGCGGACATTATCGCGGTTCATGTTCTGGACGCTCGCGGAGTTCTGCGCGGAGCACAAGCTGCCGTTTGATCTGATGATCGGCGTGAACCGACGGGTCTACGAGGATGGGGTTTATCAGGGGCAGGATCTCTTCGATCAGCGGACTTCGCTGATTCTCTATCGGAAACTCTTCAACGCGTTTCCAACCGTCACGTTCCCGATCTCGGTTCTCGCGCAAGTAAGCAACCAGGAACTGGTGAGCTACAGCTGGATCTTCCCGAACGTCGTCACGAACGGGCACTGGTGGTACTCCAACATTCCCGCCTACATCGAGCTCGATTGCCGGAGTCGCCTGCAGGCAGTGCCGCGCAGCAAGCAGATCGGTTACTACAGCGACATGTACAAGCTCGAATTCGCATTGCCGAAATTCGGGATGTACCGGCGGATTCTCGCGAAGGTCCTCGCGGAAGATTTCGTGATTGCGCGGCGCTGGTCGGAAGAGCGCGCGATCGAACTCGGCCACCAGGTGCTCCGGGGCAACGTCGAACAGATCTTCGGGGCGGCTTAAGACCCGTCGTCGGCCGGGATCAGGAACTTCGGCTACAAAGACGTTCCGCCGACTTCGCCGGCCGTTCGAGCGGTCAAAGGCAAGGATATGCCGGTGATCGCGTCACCTCGGCTGTTGCGTGCCGGTTTTCAGCGGCTAGAATTGAGTTTCGCCGCGAACTCGGCCCGAATTCTCCGTGTTTCGGCAAACGCTGCCTGACGCCGACATTCTCAACCACGTGGCCGCCGTTCGGGGCGGCACGACAGGATTCGCTCATGGCGACTCTGATGCTTCTGCAAGGGGGAGAAGCGATCCCCTATGAGTTGAATCGCGACGAAACCATTCTCGGACGCCACCCCGACTGCACCATTCAACTCGCATCGGACATGGTTTCGCGAAAGCACGCGCAGGTAACGCGCGTCGGCGATGCCTATTTCGTCGAGGATCTGGGGAGCGGCAACGGAACGTACCTGAACGGCAAGCGCATTGAAGGCCGTACCGCGCTCAAGCCGGAAGACCGCATCAAGCTCGGTCCCGTGCTATTGCGCTTCCACATCAAGACCCCGGCTCCACAAAAAGCCGTGGCCGCTGTGGGCGGCGGATCGACCGATCACAGCACGCAGCAGTTTCGCATTGATTTTGCCGGCGAAGAGAATGATTCGGCGACAATCATGGATTCGGCGTCGAACGAGGGAGGGTTCGGCATTCTGGCGGTCCAGCCGGAAGCGAAGCTCAAGGCCGTCATCGAGATCACGCGGAGCCTTGCGGGAACGGTAAACGTTCAAGCGCTTCTGCCGCGAATTCTCGATACTCTTTTCAGCGTCTTTCCGCAGGCGGACCGCGGTGTCATTCTGCTCAAGGATCCCGAATCGGGAGAAATGGTTCCCGCGGCCCAGAAACATCGTCGCGAGGATGAAGACGACACGGTCAAACTGAGCCGCACCATCGTCAACAAAGTGCTGGCGGAGAAGTCGGGCATCATCTCGGCCGATGCCGCCAGCGACGCGCGTTTCCAGGCCAGTGCCTCAATCTCGAGCCTGACCATCCGCTCGATGATGTGCGTGCCGCTGTTGCAGCTCGACGGCGAGCCGATGGGCATTATCAACATCGATACGCAGAATCCGCTTTCGCAGTTTCGGAAGGACGACGTTGAACTGTTGATGGCTGTCGCGGGGCAGGCGGCTCTTTCGTATGAGAGTGCGCGGCTGCTGACGTCGCATATGGAGAAGTTGAAGCAGGACAACGAAATGGGGATCGCCCGCAATGTGCAGCAGGCGCTCCTTCCGACGGAACTTCCGAAAGCCGACGGATACGAATTCTACGCCTCGTACGATTCCGCCCAGGCGGTCGGCGGAGACTATTACGACGCCTTCCTGCTTCCCGATCACCGGGTCTGTCTTGCGTTCGGGGATGTGGCGGGGAAAGGCGTTCC
>JBFWWA010000393.1:0-526 GCA_050246455.1 Planctomycetaceae bacterium | reverse complement strand
ACGTCGACGATCCGGGCGAGGCGGTCAAGGCGATCAACAATCATATGTGTGCAAACGCCGTCGAAGGGCGGTTCGTCACCTTTGTGCTGGCGGTCATCGACGTCGTGTCGCACGAGATGCGGCTTGTTATCGCCGGGCATATGTCGCCGCTGATCCGAAAGACGAACGGTAAGCTCGAGGAGTTCGACGAGGATTCCGTCGGGTTGCCGCTCGGCGTGCTGGAAGATTACCCGTACGACGTCCTCTCGTATCATCTCGAGCCAGGCGAGACGGTCGTCATCTACACCGACGGTGTCAGCGAAGCGATGAACCGCGAAGGGGCTCTTTACGGCGAAGAACGGGTCCGCGAATTCGTCAAAAACAGCAAAGCGAGCGCCACGGCCATGGGGACCGCGCTGCTCGCGGACGTTCGAAAGCACGCCGACGGACGGCCCCAGAACGACGACATCACGATCATGACATTCGGGCGCAATGCCTGAAGGCTCGCTCGTCAATCGACAATTCGACGGGGTTGCACGCCCGGCGA
>JBFWWA010000392.1:0-5300 GCA_050246455.1 Planctomycetaceae bacterium | reverse complement strand
CGAACCGTCGCGCAAGGAAGTCCTCTCGTATCTGATGTACCCGAAGGTGTACGAGGAATTCGTCCGCCATCTCCGGCAGTTCTCGAACACCAGCGGCTTGCCGACGCCGGACTTCTTCTACGGACAGAATCCGGAAGAGGAAATCAGCGTCGATATCGAGGAAGGCAAAACGCTGATCGTGAAGTTCCTCACCGTCGGCGATCCGCACGCCGACGGACGCCGTTCGGTCTTCTTCGAGCTCAACGGCCAGCCGCGCGACGTGAGTGTGGTCGATCGTTCGCTCGAGCCGGAAACGAAGGCGAGCCTCAAGGCGGAGCAGGGAAATCCGAACCAGGTCGGCGCTGCGATGCCCGGCATGGTGGTTCTCGTTGCCGTTCAACCGGGGGACCGCGTCGCGAAAGGCCAGAAACTTCTGACGCTCGAAGCAATGAAGATGCAGACGAACATCAACGCGGAACGCGCCGGCAAGGTCGACCGCGTCATCGTCAAGCCGGGCGATCAAGTCGACACCGGCGACCTGCTCCTCACCCTCGAGTAACCAACCTCCCCGGAGCACAGACATTCCTGTCTGTGCCAACCGGCCGTCGACTCACGAAGCGCACAGACAATCGAAGAGGGTCAGTCACCCCGCGCCTGACATTCGCAACCTCCCCGGAGCACAGACATTCCAGTCTGTGCCGATCGGCCGTCGACTCACGAAGCGCACAGACAAGAATGTCTGTGCTCCAAAATGCAGCGCCGGGTGTCACTGCTGAGCTCGCTCAGCAGTGCTATTCCCGAGTAATTCCAGATCCCGCCGTGGCACAAAGTTTGACGACACCACGCCGCTCAGGCACATGCCACCCAACCCGCGAGCGTCCGCAAAACCTGCGTTTTGCGGGCCTTTCCCGCGGGTCGACGCCTGGGGTCCCGGAGGGGTAAAATAAGGTAGACTGTGCGGATGGGGCTGCGCGCCTCGCGTCCGGTCCCATCCCGCAAACGGTCGGCCGTTGGTCCCTCCCCCGAAGCCGGCTCAATCCTGCCTCGAAATCTCACCGGGTGTCGAGATGCGAATGTCGCGCTCTGTTCCACTCCTGTTCACAATCGCACTGCTGATGCCGATATCCGCAGCGCTTGCCGAGCCGCCCGATTTCAATCGCGATATCCGGCCGATCCTCTCGAGCAACTGCCTGAAATGTCACGGCCCGGATGACGACACGCGCGAAGCGGACCTCCGGCTCGACGTCCGCGAATCCGCCACAAAGAAACTCGAATCGGGCGCGGCGGCCATCGTTCCGGGCAACGTCGAGCAGAGCGAACTCATTCGCCGCATTCTCTCGACCGACCCCGACGTCATGATGCCCCCTCCCGCGGCCAACAAGACGCTCACCGCGAAACAGAAAGATCTCCTTACCGAGTGGATCAAGGCAGATGCCAGTTACGCGCCGCACTGGTCGCTGGTTCCCCCGAAGCAAGCTCCGCGCGCACCGGGCGCCCGAGCGGAATGGTCGAAGAATGCAATCGACGATTTCATTCTCGCACGGCTCGAGAAGGCAGGGCTCGCGCCGAGTCCCGAAGCCGATCGCGCCACTCTCGCGCGGCGCGTCTCGCTCGATCTCATCGGACTTCCGCCGTCACCCGCGGAGCTCGATGCATTCCTTGCCGATGAATCTCCCGACGCGTACGAAAAACTCGTCGATCGATTGCTCGCGTCTCCCTACTACGGCGAGCGCTGGGCGCGTCGCTGGCTCGATCTCGCCCGCTACGCCGACACGAACGGCTACGAGAAAGACCGCCCCCGGTCAATCTGGCCGTATCGCGACTGGGTCATCCAGTCGATCAATGCCGACATGCCGTTCGATCAGTTCACGGTCGAACAACTGGCAGGCGACCTGCTCCCCAATGCCGGAGTGGAGCAGCGCATCGCCACCGGTTTTCACCGCAACACGCTGCTGAACGAAGAAGGGGGAATCGACCCGCTCGAATTCCGCTACTATGCGATGGTCGATCGCGTGAATACCACCGGCACGGTCTGGCTTGGCATGACGGTCGGCTGTGCGCAATGTCACACGCACAAGTTCGATCCGATCCCCCACCGCGACTACTACCGCTTGATGGCGTACCTCAACAACGCCGACGAACCAACGCTCGATATCCCGAATGCCGCGGTCGCCGCCAAGCGTCAGGAAATCGAGCAGAAGATCAGCGCATTGCTGCCGCAGCTTCCCGGAAAGTTCCCGGCCGACGCCGCGAAGGGTGAAACCGCCGCCGCGAATTTCGAAAAGGGATTCACCACCTGGCTGAATGCGAACGCACCGCGCGCCGTCCACTGGACCGAGCTCAAACCGTCGGCCGCGCGCAGCAATCTGCCGCTGCTGACCCCCCTCGACGACAACTCGATCTTCGTTACCGGCGACCAGAGCAAAAGCGACCGTTACGAAATCGATTACAACCAGCTCCCCGAGAAGATCACCGCGGTCCGCCTCGAAGCCATCCCCGACGACAGGCTTCCCAAACATGGTCCCGGGCGAGTCTTCTACGAAGGACCGTTCGGCGATTTCTTCCTCAGTGAATTCACGCTCACGGCCGACGGGCGCGCCGTTCCAATCCAGACGGCGGTGCACACCTATGCGAACGGCAACACCACGGCCGCCGCCACCATCGACGGCTTCCAGCAATCGTGGTGGTCAATCAACGGCGGCCAGGGGAAGCCTCACGTCGCCGTCTACACCCTGAAGGAACCTCTGAGCGCGAAATCGCTGCAGGTCGCGATGCTCTTCGAGCGCTATCACTCCTGCGGCCTCGGCCGATTCCGCATTTCCGTGACGGGCGATCCGCGTCAGACCGATTCGCCCGCGTATCTGGCGGACATTGAAAGAGCCCTCATCGTTCCCGCCGACAAGCGAACCGCCGAACAGACGGCGCTCCTGAAACGTCATTACGCCGACTTCGCCCCCGAACTGGCCGAAGCGCGAAAGGAAATCGATCAGCTCCGCGCGAGCCTCCCCGAACTGACGACGAGCCTCGTCTTGCAGGAACGACCCGCAACGAACCCGCGTCCGACACACATGCACAAGCGTGGCGAATTCCTGCAGACCGGCGAAAAGGTCGAAGCCGAGCTGCCGAGCCTGTTCGGAACTCCCTCCACTCCCCCGCGCGATCGTCTCGCGTTCGCGCGCTGGCTGGCGAGTGCCGACAACCCGCTCGTCGGGCGCGTGACGATGAACCGCCATTGGGCCGCATTCTTCGGACGGGGAATCGTCAAAACGACCGAAGATTTCGGCTACCAGGGAGAGCCGCCGACTCATCCCGCACTTCTCGACTGGCTCGCGGTCGAATTGCGGAACCAGAACTGGTCGATGAAACGAATGCACCGCTTGATCGTCACGAGCGCGACCTACCGTCAGAGTTCGGCCGGTACGGCCGATTCGCGCAGCAAAGATTCCGACGGTTCGCTGCTGTCGCGCTTCCCGCGCGTCCGGCTCGATGCCGAACTGGTGCGCGACGCCGCGCTTCGCGCGGCCGGCCTGCTGGCGTCGCGCGTCGGGGGACCGAGCGTCTACCCCGCGCAGCCGCCCGGTGTGACATCTGAAGGCGCCTACGGCTCGTTGACGTGGAAGGTCAGCGATGGTCCCGATCGGCATCGTCGCGGACTCTACACGTTCACCAAGCGAAGCGCACCGTTCGCGATGGCCGCGACATTTGACGCCCCGTCGGGCGAGTTCTGCGTCGCGCGCCGCGAAGTTTCGAACACTCCATTGCAGGCACTCACGCTGATGAACGATGAAATCTTTCTCGAAACCGCGCGGGCCATCGCGCGGCGCGCCGTCCGGGAAGCGGCTCCCACGGCCGATGCACGCGCCGCCGCCATCTTCCGCTACTGCCTCGTCCGTCCCCCGAGCCGAGAAGAAGCCGCGGAACTGACGCAGTTTTTCACCAGCGTTCGCGAGCGGTTCCAGAAAACGCCGGCAAGTTCGAACGACGCGGCCGGCTGGGAGAAACTGATCGTCGACAGCGAAGGGACGATTCCCGCGGGTGTCGAGCGGGCGGAACTCGCTGCTCTCACGGCCGTTGCCCGCGCAGTGCTCAATCTCGATGAATTCGTCACCAAAGAATAAATCCTCGGTGAATGCCATGAATTCCGATATCCGATCATCATCGCTCGAAATCACGCGCCGCCACTTCTTCGGCGAATGCGGCGTTGGTCTCGGCAAGATCGCGCTCGCGTCGCTCCTCGCCACGGGCCGCGCGCGATCCGCGACGGCTGCCGCCCCAAAACAGAACCCGATGGCGGTACAGACGCCGCATTTCCCCGCGAAGGCGAAGTCGGTCATTCACCTCTTCATGGCCGGCGCGCCGAGTCAGCTCGATCTGTTCGACTACAAGCCGAAGCTGGCGGAATTCGCAGGACGACCGATTCCCCCCGAGATCATCGGCGGCCAGCGCTACGCCTTCATCCGTCCCGACGCCGCCGCGCTCGGTCCGCAGTTCAAGTTCCGCCCGTACGGACAGAACGGAACTCTGCTCGCGGAAGTGCTCCCGCACCTCGGCAGCGTTATCGACGACGTTTGCCTCATCAAGTCGGTCCGCACCGATCAGTTCAATCATGCTCCCGCGCAGATCTTCCTGAACACCGGTTTCTCGCAGCCCGGCCGGCCCAGCCTCGGTTCGTGGGTGACGTACGGGCTCGGCGCAGAGACGACCGACCTTCCCGCATTCGTCGTGATGTCGACCGGCAGCGGCATCAGCGGCGGGGCCGCGAACTGGTCGAGCGGATTCCTGCCGACCCTGTACAACGGCGTCCGTCTTCGCAACCAGGGGGATCCGATCCTCAACGTCAGCCTTCCGGCCGGAATTGACGAGCAAACGCAGCGCGGCACGCTCGATCTGATCGGCAATCTCAATCGCCGCAGGCTCGAATCGATCAACGACCCGGAAATCGCGACGCGCATCGCCTCGTACGAAATGGCCTTCCGGCTGCAGTCGTCCGCACCCGAGCTGATGGATTTACGCAGCGAATCCAAAGCGACGCTCGAAATGTACGGCGTCGATCCCGACAAGCCGTCGTTCGCGCGGGCCTGCCTCCTCGCGCGCCGCATGGTCGAGCGCGGCGTCCGCTTCATCAACATCTATAACGAAGGCTGGGATGCGCACGGCGCGCTCATCCAGAATCACAAGGGGAACTGCGAAGCAACCGACCGCGCGTCCGCCGCGCTCGTGCGCGATCTCAAGCAGCGTGGCCTGCTCGACGAAACCCTCGTCATCTGGGGGGGAGAGTTCGGTCGCACGCCGATGGTCGAGAACAACCCACGCTCGGCCGC
>JBFWWA010000391.1:0-5305 GCA_050246455.1 Planctomycetaceae bacterium | reverse complement strand
GTTGAACCAGCTGCATCGTGCAGGGATCGAAACCCCGTATCACACGATCCCGCCGGAACGTTTCGGCGCGTGGCATCGGTTCCTGCGAAAATGGCAGCACACCGAGCGATACGCGGCTATACCCTGATCGTGCGGAACTCATGCCAATCGCCTGGCCGAGACTCTGCACGATCTTGGCCGCTGCAGTGAGCAGGGTGGGCCGAAGACATCGCGGCCCACCCTTCGTCACATTGCGATCAATCACTCCGGCAGCGGAACGTACTTCGCCAGGAAGCGGTCCATCAGCCAGGTGCAGCGTTCATTTACCGGGGCGGCCAGATCCATCGCGTGCGGCCAGCCGGGAAGCCGATCGTAAATGTACGGCACGCCGGTTTCCTTGAGTTTCGCAGCGAGCAGGTCGGACTGATCCACCTGAACAATGGCATCGACCGTTCCGTGCAGAATCAGCGTCGGCGGATCGTCTTTCGTGATGTACGTCAGGGGCGAAATCTTGGAATAGATTTCCGGCGCTTCGTCGTACTTCTTGCCGCCGACGAAGTCGATCACCAGTTTGCTCACCTGCGCCATCGGCTTGGTGAGATCGGTCGGACCATATAAATTGACGACCGCCTGCACACGGCTGCTGACGTTCGAGTTGCCTCCATCCCCTTCGAGTTCGGGAACGTCCGACGAATAGCCGACCATCATCGAAAGATGCCCACCCGCGGAGCCGCCGAGCACGGCGATCTGATCGGGGTTGACGTAATACTTTGCGGCATTGGCGCGAATGAACCGGACGGCGGCTTTGGCATCGTGGAGCGCCGCGGGAAAAGGATTCTTCACGTTCTTCTCTTCATCACGCGACGTCAGCCGGTATGTGATCGTCGCGGTTACATACCCTTTAGCGGCGAAGCGCTGGCAATAATACCGGTAGTCGTTCCGCTTGCCTCCTTTCCAGCCTCCGCCGTGGATGAAGATGAGCGCCGGCGCCGGTTTGGAAATTCCTTTCGGTTGATACAAGTCGAGCAGCATCGGCGTTTCGCCCGCCTTGCTGTACTCTACTCCGCCGGTCACGACGACGTTGGCGGGTGTCGGCTCGAAGAGATTGACGATCGGCACCTTCCCCCCTTCGAGGGCCGCGATTGCCGCCTTCTCGCTTTCATAACCGGCCGGCGGCGCCGGTGGCGTTTCGCCATTGAGCACAGCCAGGGCCGTGCCCGTGGTAATGGGCTCATCGCCGAAAACGTGATCGCCCGTCGCCAGGCAGATTGTGACCGCGAGGAACATGACAGTTGAACGATGCATGATCATTTCCCGAAAGATGGAATTGATGAATGACGGCAATCCACTATACCGCATCGGGCCGGCCAGGGTTTCGCCGACATGCCAGTAGAAAAGACAACAGTCCCGCCCCGAGCGCAACAGCGGCAAGGCTGCCGTAAATGACGCGGTCGCTGTGCACGACTCCGGCGAACGCCGGACCGAGCGCTCCAATTCCGAAAGCGACCATATTGCTGAATCCGTAGCCGAGACTTCGGCGTGCCCGTGGAACGTACTGCGCAATCAGGCTGTTGTAAATCGGCTGCGACATGAAATGCACGAATGCGACCATGCAGACCGCTGCGATCTTGAAACGCCCCTCCGCGAACGCAACCCACGTCAGCGCCGGCACCGCCGCGAACATGACGCCGGAGAGCTGCCATTCCATCCGTCCCGGCCGCGCGATCCGCCCCGCCAGCGCCTGACCGACAAGAGCGCAGAGCATTGCGAGCGATGCCCAGTAGTTCCGCAGACTCTCCGGGCGCAGGTTCGTTGCCGTCCCCCAGGCGTCGTCGAGATATCGCGGAAGAAAGTGGACGAACGCCGCGTAGATCACGCCGGTCAGAGCCCCCGCGGCCACGAGCAGAAAAAACGCCGGCCACGACGTTCCTTCTTCGGACTCCACTTCCGGTTGTTCGCCGCGATCGGTCGGTGCATCATGTTTCGCGGGCTTGCGATGATGTTCGACGAGCATCGTCACAAGAACGAGGGCGAGAACCCCTCCCGGTATTGCGAGGAACAGATAGAACTGCCGCCACGAGATCGAGCTGCTGCTGAACGCGACTGCCGCCAGAAACGGCGCGCCGCCGATTCCGAGCGAGCCGAAGATCCCATGCCAGCCAAGCGCCGCGCCGCGATTGGCAGGAGTGGTCTCTCGGGAAATGAGTGCCAGCCCGGCCGGATGATAGATGCTCGCGAAGCAGCCCATCAGGAACATTGTTGCGAACAGAACCTGCATCGAGCCGGCCGCCCAGGCGGCAACCGACGTCGCAGCGCACCCGGCCAGGTAGATGACAAGGAGAGGCTTGGAGCCGTAGCGATCGGCAAGCCAGCCGGCCAGTAGCGCACCGATTCCGAACGGGAACCGCCACACTGTTCCCAGCCATCCGGTGACATCCTTCCCGACCCGGTACTCCTCGCCGATCAGCTGTTCCATGCTCGGCAGCGCGAGCTCGAAGATGTGCACCATCGCATGGGCGAATGAAACGAGCAGCACGAGCCGAAACGTCGAGCGATTCATCGTGAAACACGGGCCGAGCGGTTGAGTGGATCCCGAATCCGGGCAAGCAGCGAAACGGCTTCGCCCTCGCTCGTTCCGGGAGATCGAACGAACCACTCTCCGCCTTTCCCCGGCAACTTGCAACCAACCACTTCCCCATCGGTTGCTCCGGCCCGGCGCAATCTTCAGAATGGTCCCGTTCCAGCCCTGAACTCCGGTCCTGCCAAAGAAAGACGCCGATGCGCCCCAATCGACTTCGCCAACTGTTGAACGCCGGCCAGCCGACTCTCGGCACACACATTCACAGCACCTGGCCGTCGATTCACGAACTGGTCGGCCATTCGCGGATGTTCGATTACATCGAGTTCGTCGCGGAATACGCGCCCTACGATCTGTACGCCCTCGAGAACATCGGGCGCGCAATCGATCTATTTCCGCACATGTCGTGCATGATGAAGATCGAGCAGGAGCCGCGGACCTATCTCACTATTCGCGCCATCGGCTCGGGAATTCAAAACGTTCTTTTCGCCGATCCGCGCAGCGTGCAGGACGTGGAAGAGTGCGTCCGCGCCGTCCGGTCGGAATCGCCCCACTGCAAGGGACGGCACGGGGTCGGCATGCGGCGCGACGTCGGCTTCGTGCTCGAAGCGGGGACGCCGGCGTTCGTGCAGGCGCTCGACGACGCGGTCATTGCGCTCATGATCGAAAAGGAATCGGCCGTCGAGAATCTCGAAGCGCTATTGTCGGTGAAGGGGGTCGACATGGTGCAGTTCGGCCCGGCCGATTACTCGATGAGCATCGGCATCCCCGGGCAGTTCCGCCATCCAAAGGTGAAGGAAGCGGAGAAGTTCGTCATCGAGACCTGCCACAAGATGGGAATTCACCCGCGTGCGGAAATCAACGATCCCTCCCAGGCGAAGGAATACCTCGACATGGGCGTGAAGCACTTCTGCATGGGGAACGACACGACGGTTCTCTTCGACTGGTTCAAGTCGAAAGGGAAGGAACTCGGCAGCCTCGTCGGCCGCAGCCCCAGCGACGAAATCGGCGAAGAAGACCGCAAAGGCTACCGCGGGTAAGACGGCTGCGGGCTACCGGCTACCGGCATCGGGGGAGCAGCAACCCAAGCCGACGACTTGTCGTCGGAGCATTTCGGGAGGCTCGCGGCCGGTTTTGTACGCATCAATGGCGACTCATCTGGAATTATTCTCGCCGGTAGTCGGAAGTCGGTAGCCGGTCACCTGCTTTCACCGCCAGCTCATGATTTTGAACAGCCCTTCCTGCTTTGCGATTTGTTCTGGAATCGCGAGCAGTCGTTCGCGATAGATGCTCAGCAGCACTCCCATCGCGAAGATCAAGCCGCCGCCGATGAAGAGGTAGACGCCGATGGCAATCTGCGGCTGGTACACGATCGAACCGATCAGAATCAGCAGGTAGATGAAGAGCGTGCCGCCGCCGATGAGGGTTGTTCCCATAATCTTCCAGCTGCAGCCCGTCGCGAGCATGATCACCGTGAGTGTCACAAGCGCCAGTTCGTCGGGAAGCGACGGCGTTCCGACTTTGAAACGGTAGTAGCAGACGGCGATGAACATCGGCAACGCCGCCAGGATGCTCCCGAACCAAAGTCCCGCGGTGACGGAATCCTCCTCGTGCTTTCCTTCTTCGCCGAAGCGGCCGATGTGGCCGGCGACCAGCGTCGCGATGCCAATGGCGATGCAGAGCAGCTCGAGCTTTCGCCATCCACTCAAGTCGAACAACACGTTCAGCTGCAAGAGCGCGACGGCGATCAATCCCGCGACGGCGGTGGCATACCACCGTTTCCAGACGTTGAGCGGGACGATCGTCATTGCGGCGCCGGCCGCACCCGCCATCAGCAGAAGGACCGTGAAGTCGAGATAGCTGATCGACGTCTGCGCGAGCTCACTCAGCCCTTTGAAGAACGTGATGAGCAGCGAGATCGAGAGAACGGCGTTTCCGCTCTGGAACGCGGTCAGTCCGCGGCCGCGTGCGACCTTCATCGGTTCACCCGAATTGCTGTATCGCACTTCTTCCGCCACGCCAAGTGTTCGTGAAAGCGCGATGATTCCCAACCCGAGCACCGCGAAGAGAAGTTCGTGCCAGACCGTCGGCACGCCGAAGTATCCGAGGAACTGCCAGATTGCCCCGCACGCCGCTGCCGTTGCAAAGTAGGCGTTCCAGGAGCGTTTCCGGAACATCCACGCCAGTGTGTAGAAGACCGACGCTTCGATGAACGTCAGGCCGAGCAGCAGGTTTCGCGTGTCGTTGACGAGCGGCGTGACGAGTTCCACCGTCTTCTGATCGATCGCTGCCAGGAACGATCCGAGAACGATGACTGCCGTCGACGCATGCGCGACGCGGGCGAGCGGAGTTTCCGGAGAATGCCCCCGCCAGAGTCGCGAGGCGATGATGTAGAGAATTGGAATCAGCATCAGCGGCGGTGCCTGCCACGCCCAGTCGGTCCAGCCGATTTCGCTCAGCAGTCCGGCTGCGGCAATGAGGACCGCACCCGCACTGAGGAAAAAGTGCAACGACGACGCGCCCGGCTGCTCCGTTCGCAACAGGTACGCAGAAAGTCGATTCGTGAACGCCACGAGAACCATCACCCCGACAAAGCCCCAGCTGGTGTCGTAAAGGAGCTGAAAGTCGGCAGCCATTGAGCTTGTCGCCCGCATATGCAGGAACAGGCCGAGCAGCAGCGGCAGCTGACTCAGAATCGATCCGATGTACGACAGATTCCGTTTGCCGTTCGCGTTGGAGGAATCGATC
>JBFWWA010000390.1:0-5307 GCA_050246455.1 Planctomycetaceae bacterium | reverse complement strand
GACCGGCTCGCCTTCTTCGGTCTGATTCTCGGGATCGACCCAGAGCCGATACGAGATTTCCTTGATGTCGTGCTTCGCGGACGGAATCTCGTCGCTCTGACGCAGAATCTGATATTGATCGGTACCGGGCAGGGCGGTTGTAAGGAATGTAATCGAGCGGCGATCGCCGGTGAGGCGCTGCGCTACGGGGAAGCCGATTTGCTCCTTGCCGAGCGTACCGCGCAGTTCCGCGGAAATGCGGTCGAGGACCTGGCGTGCGAGTTGCGTCTGTTCGGCCCGCGCGCCGGCAATTTCGCGTGTCTTCGCGCTGTCCCAGAAAAACGTCATCAGACCGAGCAGAAGCAGCGAAATCAGAACGATCGAGATGATGACTTCAAGCAGCGTGAGCCCGTGTGCGCGGTGAGAATGGAACTCGCAATTGGGGGACCGACTCTCAGTCGGTCTCCGCCGGCAATTGGGGGACCGACTCTCAGTCGGTCTCCGCCCAAAGGCGCAAGTGGGGGACCGACTCTCAGTCGGTCTCCGCCCAAAGGCCCGGCAAAATGGCCAATTGAACCGCGCTCTAACCACCTTCGCCTCGCTTGATCAACTCTTCCCGAAGGCGGAGCAGATCTTCGATCGTGTATTCCGGATTGCCGTCGGCGTCGACGCCGGACGGTTCGATAATGGGCCGATCACCGCCGCCGGCGTTTGGGTTACCACCGCCTTGCTGGCCGCCGCCGCGCGCGCCGCCGGCACCGGGTGGAGGGGTTCCGCCGCCACGCGGACCGCCATCGCCGGTACCACCGCGAGGACCACCACCACCACGATTTCCCCCATTCAAGTCATTGAAACCGGGGCTGTCTCCACGCCCTCCGGTGCCCGCACCCGGTCCCGTGGGACCGCGCTGTCCGGTTAGCTGTTCCTGTAAATCGAGCAAATCCTCCAGGGTCCATTCGCCGTCGGGACCGGACCCTTGTTGCGGCACGCCATCCCCGCCATCCGCGCCACCACCGGGCATTCCCGGCAAACCGGGGATACCTTCGCCGCCCGCGAGCTGGTCGCGCATATTCATCAGGTCTTCGATCGTGAGCTCGCCGCCGGGACCGGAGCCGGTGATCTGTCCGCCGGTCAATTGCTGGATAAGCGGCAAGATCTGCGGAAGCAATGCCAGCAGCGTCATTGGGTCGAGGGAGGCCAGTGCCTGCGGATCGAGCGCGTTCGGATCAAGACCGAGCGAGGGCAGGAATTCGTTGAGCTGTTCGAGTTGGGGTCCGGAGATGCCGAAATCTTCTTCCAGATTGATGCGGCCCGGATCGGCTTTCAGCATCGCATACGTCGTGACGACCTTGGCTTTGCCGCGATTGTCGGGGTTGTCGAGATCGTCGTTGTGCAACACTTCCAGCACGACCTGCCCGAGCCCTTCGATTTCCGTCGGCTCAAGCTGAATGCGCCAGAAATAGCCGGGGTATTGATCGCCGAAGTCGCCTTCCTGCTCCTGATCGACGAAGATGCGCTGCACGAGGTCCTGATCGAGTTCGAGCAAGGCGAGCATCCGCTCCGACAGTTCGCTCGCGCGCGTCTGCTGATCTCCATATTGCACGAGTTTGAGCCCGCCGATGAGCTCGCCACCGAGCATGCCGATCGCGGCGGTGACGATGATCAACGCGAGGATGACTTCGAGCAGAATGCCGCCGCGCTCGTGGTGTTGTTTCATTGCTAAGCTCATGTGCCGTACTCCGCCCGCAATTCTTCCAGCGTCTCTTTCGGGTTCTCGACGATGTTCAGCGTTCGCTCTTCCGGCAGGATCGCTTCGGGCCGTTCGATCGTTTCGGTCTCAATCCGCGGCGTAGATTCGATCGTCACACGACCGACGCGCCCGTCGAGCATCATCTGCAAACCGCGACCGGAAACTTCCCGCAGCGTCCAGCGTGCCGACGTGCTCGTGCCGTCCGGCTCGAACCACATTTCAAACGGCTGCTCCAGCGTCGTAATGACCACCGGTTCATCCTCGTCGAATTGCTCGAGGTCCAACTCGTCATCCTCCACGAGGATCGGCGGCGGACCATCGGGCAGAGGAAGTATCGACTCCACCCAAGTGTCGCCGATGAGCAGGGGAATCGTGGCCCAATCCTTTTTCACGCGGGAAAACAGATGCGGCGCAATCAGCGGATCGAGCTGATGGGTGAGATCAATCGTGCCGTCGCGAAAGAACCTCAGCCGGTAGCGCTGGGCATTCGACATTGCTTCCGCACGACACATCGCAATCATCGCCTTGATCCGGCGGCTCGACTCGGGCAAATCCTCCGCGCGTTGCATCGGGCCGATCTCGACGAGCAACACGATGAACAAAATCGAAAGGAGAAAGATCACGAGGAGGACTTCGATGAGGGTAAAGGCGCTGCGAATCAGCAGGCGCGGTACTCGACACGCGGCAATCACCTCGCGCGAGCGGGCCGACGTACGCGTCGCCGCAGCGAGCGTTCCCCATCGTTGAATCGTTGTGATCATTTTCCCATCATCAAAAAAGACGGGACGGCCACTTCCATCCCGCCTCGAAAAATCCCGAAATTGCCAAGCAACGCTAAGGTTTACGGCAACGCGCTAGGACGCCTTTTCCCAGTTCGTGATGTCGTCTTCGGTGCCTTCCTGACGGTCCGGGCCGTTGCTGCTGATGTCGAATCCATTTTCGTTATAACGACCCGGATAGGTGTAGCGGTAATCCTGATTCCAGGGATCCTTCAACTGTTCCGGCTTCACGTATGGTCCCGCCCACTTCTGTGCCATCTCTTCTTCAGAGGGGGCTTTGAGCAGCAATTCCAGACCGCCTTCATCTTCGGTTGGATACCCGCCGACATGGAGCTTGTATCGCTCGAGCGCCTCGGGAATACGCGAGGACACCGCAATGCTCGCGATGCGCTTGTTCGCATCATCACCCGCGCCGCCGAGCTGTGTCAGCACGAGCACCGCCAGCACGCCGAGAATGACGATGACCATCAGCACTTCCAGCAGCGTAAACGCCGCGCGCCGCGCGCGACGGATTCGTGTAACTCGATTCATGTTTTTTTCTCCTTCTCGATTCGAAACGAATGTTTAATTCTGCAGTCCACCGGCGGAGAGCTTCAGGATCGGCAGCATCAGTGCAATCGCAATCAGCAGCACCATGCCGCCCATCGCAAGGAGCATCATCGGCTCCAGCATGCGCACGAACAGATCGATCTGCCGGGCCGTGCGCTCTTCCTGGGTATTCGCAATCTCCACCAAAACCATTTCCAACGTATTACTTTCTTCCGCAACCGCGATCATGTCCAGAATCGCCGGCGGAAACAGATCTTTTCTCCCGAGCGGCTCGGCGAGCGAATCGCCCGCACTGACGTTCTCCGCCGCCTCGCCGATCGCTTCCGCGAGAATCAGATTGCCGGCGGAATCCTTCGCAATGTGCAGCGACTGGATAATGGGGATACCGTTTGCCAGCAACGTACCGAAGATGCGGCAGAAGCGGCAAAGCGAAACCATCGTGTACAGCGGGCCGATCAGCGGGGCGCGCAGTTGCAGTCGCGACAGCAGTGCCTGCCCCGATTCGCTGCGAAAATACAGCACCAGACCGATGATCAGTGCGACGACCACGCCGAGCGTCTGCATCCAATATGCCGTGAGAATTGTATTCGCGGCAAAGACGCCTTTCGTGAGGAAATTCAGTTCGATGCCGCGCCCGACGAGCATCGGCCGTAGCTTCGGCACCACATAAAGGAGGATCATCAGCACCGCGCCGATACCGCCGAGCATGAGAATGCACGGGTAAATGAGCGAGCCGATGAGTTTGTTGCGAAGCGTGTCAGCGCGGGCGACAAATTCCGACAAACGGCCGAGCACGTCTTCGAGAAAACCGCCTTTTTCGCCGGCGCGAATCATCGACACATGCAGCGCCGGAAACGCTTCCGGGTGCTTGGCCATCGCGTCGCCGAGCGTATCGCCTCCTGCGACGTCCTCGTGTACTTCGCGCAACACATGGCTGAGTCCGGCATTGGAGGATTGCGACGACAATACCTTGATGGCGCGCAGAATCGGCACGCCGGCGCGGAGCAGGTCGCCGAGTTGTTCATACGTGACGCCGACTTTGGACATGGAAACCTTGCGATTTCCGCCCATGATCGACTTTTTCTTCTCGTCAACCTCGTTGATCTGCGTCGGCAGCAAGCGGCGCTCGTCCAGCATGCGCGCGGCGGCGGTCGTCGTTTCCGCGACGATCGTCCCGGCCACGGACTGGCCATCGGGATTGCGGGCTTGATAGGAAAAGGTCGGCATCGCTCGGCTGTTCTACATGTAGTATGGAAACGCCGCAACTGCGGCGGTCTATTCCTCTTACGCGGCCGCGTCCGAGCGGTTGCAGGCGGCAAAACTGCGACAATCCGCTACAATCGGTCCAACGCAGTTCGTACGAAGAAGCATGGACCGCGAATACTTGCTCCGTCCGGCATGTCCGCTAGTATACGACCCAAACCGATAACTTTCGCTCGCGGCGGAATTTATAGGACAATTGCAACCAAGCCGCGAGAGCTATCCCCCAGGATTCTACGATTGGCAACAAAAAAGACCTCCCGACGTAAAACGACAACGCCGCCCGATGAGGCGCACGATCCCACGCCGTCCGACACCGAACCGGCTGCGAAGCCTGCTCGGAAAACTGCGAAAAAGACGGCAAAGAAAGCTGTGAAGAAAACAACGACGAAGGCTGTTAAGAAAGCGGCACGCAAGTCGACGAAGCAGCAGTCTACAAGCGCAACGCCAGCCGAGACCCCTCCGGTGGAAAAGACGCCGGTGCCACAATACGCCGTGCCCGAGTCGCTTCCTGAAGCGCCGGCGAAGAAGAAGTCGCGCCGTCGTCGTTCGCGGAGACCGGCTGGAGAGTCTACGAGCGCCCGCGGGGGAGATCAGCATTCACGTGAACGTGAAATTGCCAAGCCGGAGAAAGAAACCGCGGCGCGCGCAGCGAAGCAGACCGCGTCCGGAAGCGGCTTTGCTGCACTGGGCTTGCACGACGATATTCTTGCGGCGCTGAAGGTCGCGAAGTTCGAGACGCCGTCCGACATTCAGCGCGAGCTGATTCCGCACGCACTCGCCGGCAAGGACTGCATCGGTCAAGCCCGCACGGGCACCGGAAAAACGGCTGCCTTCGCGCTGCCGCTGCTGGAGATGGTCAAGCACGGCAAGGGACTGCAGGCGCTCGTCCTCGTGCCGACCCGCGAACTCGCCAAACAGGTCGACGATCACGTGCGCATGCTCGGTGCCCAGCGCGGGCTGAAAACTGCGCTGGCGTACGGCGGCGTG
>JBFWWA010000389.1:0-5308 GCA_050246455.1 Planctomycetaceae bacterium | reverse complement strand
GCAGGGGCTCGACGTTTCGATCAACGGCGACGGCTCCGACCGGCTCGACTTCACCTACATCGGCGACCTCGTGCAGGGAATCGTCTGCGTGCTGTCGAATGAGAAGTCGAAGAACGAGACGTTCAACCTCACCTACGGGGAATCTCGTTCGATTGCAGAGATGGCGGACATTCTCGGCCAGCACTTCCCGAAAATCGATATTCACTATCTTCCGAAAGACAACCTGACCCCGAGCCGCGGCACTCTCTCTGTCGACAAGGCACGAAAGCTCATCGGCTACGAGCCACGCTGCCCGCTCGAAAAAGGCTTCGTCGACTACATCCGCTGGTACCAGTCGGCCTGGGAGAAGCTGAAGGAATCGGGAGCGTAACGCATGGCCGTCGAGGAACTGGTCATTGAATCTGACCCTTGGCTGGCCGAGCAGCTGCAGCGGGATGTTTACACGTTGAGGTTGAGTCGCGAACACGTCCAATTCGCGCATCTGAGGAAGATTCCGGTCGACTCCGGAAAATTCAATCAACTCCGCGAGCTGCAGTCGAAGCCAGTGTTCATCAGTTCGAGAGTTTCGAGCAGCGACGCCGAGCACGTCGATCACGTGCGGTTTCTGGAAGAGCATGGATTTCATCTGATCGACACGAGCGTCCAGTTTGACGCGTTCGAAAAACAAATCGTCTTCCTTCCGGAGCAGGATGGGAACAGTTTTCGCGAAGCGACGCCGGAAGATCGAAAAGCGGTCGTCGATATTGCCCGACGGAGTTTTAGGTTTTCGCGATTTCATCTTGATACGCAGATTCCGAACGAATTGGCGAACCAGATCAAGGGGGCATGGACGGAGAATTATTTCAACGGGAAGCGGGGAGACAGGATGGTCGTTGCCGAGAGAGAGGGGCAGATCGTCGGATTCCTGCTGACGATGCCGCAGGGCCCCGTCAATCGGAGCATCGATCTCATCGCCGTCGATCCGAAGTTCCAGGGACGCGGCGTGGCTCGCGGGATGATCCGCACGGAAATCGAGACGTTACCACTTCCGAAGTACGACATTGACTCTAAAGACCGATGGCATCTGGTCGGAACGCAGCTTGCAAACTCGGCTTCGATCGCGCTGTATCAGAAACTTGGCTTTATCCTGACCGGTTCGCAATACGTTTTTCATTTTCACGGGCCGTTATGAGAATCGGCGGCTTCAATACCGACGAATGCGTTCTGATTGTCGCCGAGATCGGCAATAATCATGAGGGGAGTGTAGCGCGCGCAGCCGAGATGGTGCGCGCGGCTGCCGAGTGCGGCGTGGATGCGGTGAAGTTTCAAACGGTACGTGCCGGCCAACTCGTGAGCCGGAAGGAAACGGCGCGATTCGAACGTCTCACTTCGTTTGAATTGAGCGATGCAGAGTACTTGGAATTATCGCGATTGGCTCACGAGCTAGGGCTGTTGTTCGTTTCGACGCCGCTCTATCTCGATGCCGTGGCGATGCTCGAGCCGCTGGTCGATGCGTACAAAATCGCGTCGGGCGATAACGACTTTCTGCCGCTGATCGAAAAAGTGGCACAAACCGGCAAGCCTGTGATTCTGTCGTCCGGCGTCAGCACGCTCGCGCAGGTTGAGGCGGCGGTCGCGACAGTTCGGAGGATCCGCGGAAGCGACGCACCGCTCGGCGTGCTGCAGTGCGTCAGCAGTTATCCGACGCCACCGGGAGAGGCACAACTCTCTGCGATCCCGCTGATTGCACAGAATTTCCGCTGTGTCACAGGGTATTCCGATCACACGCTTGGCATTGATGCGTGCGTGCTCGCCGTCGGAGCAGGGGCGAGGATTCTCGAAAAGCATTTCACGCTCGATAAGAACCTTTCGGACTTCCGCGACCATGCCCTGTCGGCCGACCCCGCAGAGATGCGTGAGCTGGTTTGCCGGGTTCGTGCCGCTGAAGCGATGCTCGGCGACGGCGATAAACGGATTCAGCCGTGCGAGGAAGCAGAGGCAGTCACGATTCGTCGTTCGATCGCCGCAGCGCGCGATCTCAAACAAGGGGCAACCATCACCGCGAGCGATCTCAAATGGATCCGGCCGGGGAGCGGATTGCGGCCGGGACAGGAGGCAGTACTCATCGGTCGCCGATTGCGTCGCGACCTCGCCGCGGATGAACTTCTGAGCGAATCGGACGTGGAGTAATTCGGCCGATGTGCGGCATTGCGGGATATTTCGGCACAGCGGAGATTCCCGAGGAGCGGGTCGATGCCACGCTGCGCCTGATGCATCGCCGCGGACCGAACCACGCTGCGAGTTACCGGCACGTTGCTCCGGGTGGCCGCAACATCGTGTTGCTGCACACGCGGCTGGAAATCATCGACCTCGATTCCCGCGCGAATCAGCCGTTCCGGAAGGGATCGAACGTACTGGTCTACAACGGCGAACTCTATAACTATCTTGAACTCCGTCGCGAAGCGGCCGCGCGCGGCATCCATTTCGCCACCGAGAGTGACACCGAAGTGTTGCTCGCAACGCTGGCAGAGCAGGGGGAAGCGGGGCTTGATCGTTGTGAGGGAATGTGGGCGTTCGCGCTCTACGACGAAGCGACCGGCTTACTTCGGCTTTCCCGCGATCGATTCGGCGAGAAGCCGCTCTATCTCTACAAGGATGCAACCGGTGTCTACTTCGGTTCGGAAATCAAATACCTCGCGGCGCTGCTGGGGCGACGGTTCGATATCAACCCGGCCCATCTCTATCGGTATCTCGTCAACGGCTACAAATCGCTGTACAAAACGCGCGAGACGTTCTTCGTCGGCGTCAGTGAACTTCCGCCCGGCACAGTCATGCAGATTACCGCCGACGGTTCCGAATTATCTCGGCGGTACTGGAAGCCAAGCTTCGCAGCTGAGTCGCGAATGTCGTACGCTGACGCGGTCGACGGTGTGCGTGAACGGCTGATCCGGTCAGTAAAGCTTCGGCTGCGAGCCGACGTGCCGCTCGCATTCTGCATGAGTGGCGGCGTCGATTCGAATTCATTGATCAGTGTTGCAAAACGAATCTGCCGCTACGACGTGCACGGCTTCACGGTGATGAGCGACGACGCCCGCTACGAAGAACGGACGCAGATCGAAGCGGCGGTCCGCGAACTGGGCGTCCGACACACGCAGGTGCCAATTGTGGCGGATCATTTTCGTGAGAACATGGTCGAACTGGTCCGTCAGCATGACGCGCCGGTTTTCACGATCAGCTACTATCTGCACTGGTTGCTGATGAAGGAAGTGGCGGCGGGGGGGTATCGCATTTCTATCAGCGGGACGGCGGCCGACGAATTGTTGACCGGTTACTACGACCATCACAATCTTCATCTTTACGAAGTCCGAGATACGCCTGATTACGAGCCCGCACTTGCCGGGTGGAAAGAGCACATCGCGCCGCTGGTCCGCAATCCCCATCTGCAGAATCCGCGACTTTATTTCGAAACACCCGGATTTCGCGGTCACATCTATCTGAATAACGACGAGTTTGCCCAATATCTTGTGAGCGGATGGCACGAGGCGTTCTCGGAGACTCGCTACACTGATTCGATCCTCCGCAACCGGATGCTCAACGAATTGTTCCATGAGGCCGTACCGGTCATTCTTCACGAAGACGACCTCAATGCGATGTACTACTCGATCGAGAACCGTTCGCCGTTTCTTGATCGCGAACTGTTCGAGTTCTGCTCACGGATTCCGGGACGGCACCTGATGCGCGACGGATTCGGGAAGATTGTTCTGCGCGACGCGATGCGCGGAATCGTCCCCGACCCGGTTCTCGATAACCGACGCAAAGTCGGCTTCAACGCCTCGGTGACGGAGTTTCTCAAGATTCACGAGCCGGACGTCAGAGCGTATCTGCTCGATAAATCGCCGGTTTTCGGCCACGTCCGGCGCGATAAGATTGAAGCATTGCTCTCGAAAGAGAAGTTACCGAACAGCGAGAGCAAGTTCCTGTTCTACTTTCTCAATGCAAAGGTCTTTCTCGAGGAGTTCGCGGCGTGAAGTATTGTGCGCGGTGCATTCTTCCCGATACGCGGCCGAATCTTGTGCTCGGTCCGGACGGCGTCTGTAATGCCTGCGCAAGTCACGCGACGAAGCCGGCGATCGATTGGATTGCACGAGAACAGGCATTCCGTGACGTCGTCGAACATGCAATGTCCCGGTCACGTCGATACGACTGCCTCATTCCGGTCAGCGGTGGGAAAGACAGCACCTGGCAGGTCGTGAAATGTCTCGAATACGGATTAACTCCACTCGCAGTAACATGGAAGACCCCCGCCCGCACTGCAATCGGTCAGAAGAATCTCGACAATCTCATCAGCCTCGGAGTCGACCACGTCGATTATCAGATTAACCCGAAGGTCGAAAAGCGGTTCATGCTGCGTGCGTTCGAGAAGTTCGGCTCAACCGCAATTCCGATGCACATGGCACTTTTCAGCATTCCGCTGACCCTGGCGTCACGACTTGAGATTCCCCTCGTCGTCTGGGGAGAGAATTCCGCTTTCGAATATGGTGGCGTCGACGATGAGCGAAAAGGATTCCGACTCGATGGGGCCTGGCTGAGAACGCATGGCGTAACGCACGGGACGACGGCCCGCGACTGGCTCGCGGAAGGGTTATCGGAAAAAGAACTGAGCGCGTATTTTGGTCCGACCGACGCCGAACTCAAATCGAAGGGCATTCTCGCCGCTTTCCTTGGGTACTACTTCGAATGGGATCCGCAGAAGTCGCTCGAAGTCGCAAGCGCTCACGGCTTTGAATCCGACACCGCGGGTCCGCGCACCGGCTACTACGACTTCGCCGACATCGATGACGATTTCATCTCGTTGCATCACTACATGAAATGGCCGAAGTTCGGGTTGACTCGGCTGTTCGACAACCTTTCGCTCGAGATCCGGAACGGACGAATGACACGCGACGAGGCGATTGAAATCGTCCGTAAAGCCGGCGACCAGACGCCGTACGCCGATGTTGACCGGTTCTGCGAGTTTGCGGGAATTTCGACGCGGCGGTTCTTTGAAATCGCCGACAGCTTCCGCAATCCGAAGATTTGGTTGAAACAGAATGGTGTCTGGACAATCCCCAATTTCCTGATTCTCGACTGGAATTGGACATGAAGTTCACGCCGCGAATTCCGCCGCGAATGTTTGACGTCGGCAGCGCCGGTTCGATCCGGATCAGCCACTGTGCAGACGTCGCTCTTGAGCCGGAAGAGCAGATCACGTTAGCCACAGCCTCCGGTACGGAGCATGATGTGGTCCGTAAATCGTGGGGCTATTATGCGACAGGATCGCTCAACGGAC
>JBFWWA010000388.1:0-5324 GCA_050246455.1 Planctomycetaceae bacterium | reverse complement strand
TTGAGTTCCGACGACATCAGGAAGGCGCCCGCCACGTCGTCACCGATCGACTCTCCCATCAGCAGCACGCAATCGGGAGGATCGCTCTCGAGCCGTTTCATCCCGCGCTGCAGGTCGTTGAACATCAGCACCCGGTAGCCGTGCTTGTTCAGATAATCGCGCAGCAGGTTCTGCTGGCGGAGCCGATGTTCGATGCACATCACGCTGTAGCGCGAACGGGACGATTCGCGCGACCCGTTCTCCGACCCGGCCAGGACCGACGCCACCGCGTTCTTGTCGAGTTCCGCAAGAATCTGACGCAGGTCGGTGACGACCGCCGTCGGTGACTGATACCGCTGTTCGGGAGCGACCTTCATCATCCGTTCGCAGGCATCGACGACCGCGCGCGGAATGTTCGGGTCGATGCTCTTCAGCGACCGGACGTTCGTGTACCGGGCAAAGTCCCGCCGCTCATCCCGGCTGCGCGTCCGGGCGAACGGCGGCAGTCCGGTCAGGAGCTCGTAGTAGATCCCTCCGAGGAAAAACAGATCGCTCCGCGGATCGTGCGACGGCGCGTTCGTTCCTTTTTCGAGAGCGGCATATTCCAGTGCGCGCTGCGGCGTTTCGGACGCGCTCGCCCGGTCCGGGGCGACATCCCCCGCCAGACCGAAATCGACGAGCTTCGCCACGCCGCGGCTGCTCATCAGCACGTTCGTCAGTTTGAGATCCCGGTGCGTCAGTCCCATCCGGAGTGCATACTCGAGCCCTTCCGCCATCTGCAGTGTGAAGCGGGTCGCTTCCACCGGCGAAAGTTTTTTCCGGATGTTCAAGAAGTCCCGGAAGTTTCCCCCCTCCACGAACTCCATCGTGAAGTAGTGAATCTCTCCCTGCTGCGCAATCTCGTAAATCGGGACGATGTATTCGTGCTGCAGCTTCTGGCCGAGCTCCGCTTCGCGATGAAACAAAGCGACCATCTTCGGGTCCTTGGCCCAGCGCTGGCGGAGGACCTTGATTCCGATCATCCGTCCGTCGCGGATCGACTCCGCGCGGAAGACGCGGGCAAAGCTGCCGGAGGCGTTCCGGTACATCAGCTTGTATTCGCCCAGAACGAGCTGATCGGTCTCATCGCGTTCAAGGCGGCTCACCTGGTACGAGGTGAGGAGGTGCCGGCCTTCCAGCATCCGGAGAAGTTCAGCCGCGCCGCCGCGGCTCGATTCGACGCGGTGCACGCAATCGCTGAGCAGGGCTGGATCGACCAACTGCAGGCGGACGAGAACCTGGGACAATTCGTCGAGGGTCGTCACGGGCGTATCGAGTCCCCAGGCAATCCCCTATCGAACGGCGGGCCCGAGCCGGCATACCGCAGCGAAGCGATTGCAATATTCGAGGTTAAATCACTGAAACTGAAGATGTTACGACCAGCACCGCTTGTCGTAGACATGGCCCGCGTACGTGGATCCTATCATGCTTTAACGCATCTTCAAGCCGCACATACACCGACTTATTTACGTTCCCCGGAATCCGGACGCGGGAACCGTTCCATGCCTCACAACACCTGCCGCGATCGTGGTTCGCACTTTCAGCCGGTCCGTCTTCCCGGAATAGGTGAACAGGATCACATCGGCCCGGGAACCGCGAAACAGCCCGATCTCCTCACGCCGCAACAGTCGTGCCGGATTACGCCCCGCCATGTCGATCGCCTCCGGCAACGTGACATCGGTGTGCACGAGGCAGGCCGTGATGCATCCGTCGGTTTCGAGCGTCGAACCGGCCAGTAGCTGCCGCTGACCCGCAAGGACAATCCGCCCGTCCTCGAGAATCTCCATCTCGATCGAACCCTCGCGATACAACCCCGGCGGGCAGCCGGCCAGCCCGGAGGCGTCGCAGGTAATAACGATATTGCGGGGTGTTTTCGCGAAAATGATCGAACGCATCACCGACGGCGGGAGGTGGTGACCATCGGTGATCAGACTGGCGGTGAGCCGTGGCTCTCCGAGCTGGTCCCAGATGTAGTTCGGATGGCGGCGGATCATTCCATGGGCGCCGTTCCCGAGATGCGTGCTCAGCCGCGCCCCGGCATCGACCGCCGCAGTGATCTCGTCGCTGTTGGCAGCGGTATGACCGATGGCGATCGTCACGCCCGATTTCACCGCTTTGGCGATGAATTCCGAGGCTCCACGCCGTTCCGGCGCGAGGGTCACCAGAACAATTCGCCCCCCCGACGCCTCCTGCAGCGCCTCGAATTCCGACCAGTCGGGATCGCGCACATGTTCGAGCGGATGCGCACCGCGCGGTCCATCCTCGCCCGAAATGTACGGCCCCTCCAGATGGCAGCCCGCCACCAGCTTTGCAGCCCACGGCTCGCGCTCGCACGCTTCGCGAACGGCAGCGAAACCATCGGCGAGCGCTTCGCGCGAATTCGTGATGAGCGTCGGACAAAGCCGCGTCACACCAAACCGGAAATGCGGCTCGAGTGCCTGGAGCACTTCGTCGGCGGTGATGCCGACCCGACCGAACCACGTCCCTCCATTTCCGTTGATCTGCAGATCAAACAAACCGGGCGCGATCCAGGGAAGTTCCGAGGCGGCCCCTTCCGGCATGGCCGGGCGCACGTCGACAATCCGCTCACCGTCGATCGTAACGGCGATCGGTTCCCCGTTTTCGTAGTTGCGTCCTCGGATTTCCATAGTCGAGTCATCTTAGCGGCTCAACCTGCGCCGGCAAAGAAACGGCCGACGAATGCAGTACATTCATGCAGTTCCGCCGCAGGCCGACTGGAAAATCCCCATCCCGCCATCAAGCCGCTCCCAACCGGCCATCGGACTCCGGTCCGCAGACATCCAACGTGGACGGCAGGCCGCCGCAAGCTACCCCGAACCGGAGCGGAACGGCTCGATCGCGATCTCCTTGAAGTCCCGGCGGCCGTCGACGAAGATTGGAGCCACAGTCGGCTGGCATCTCCCCCGGGACTTCAGTAATCCCCCTTCTTACAACCATTCTTCCGGAATTGAACCGCGATGTACCTCGGCATCGAAATCGGCGGCACAAAGCTTCAGCTCGGAGTCGGGCGCGGCGACGGCTCGGAATTCATCGCCTTCGAGCGGATCGACGTCGATCCGAAGCGGGGGGCCGAAGGAATTCTCGAGCACATCGAAACGGTCGGCCGGCAGATGATGGTACAACATCCGGTCGAAGCGCTCGCCTTCGGATTCGGAGGGCCGGTGAATTCCGCGACGGGACACGTCACGAAGAGTCATCAGATTGCCGGCTGGGACGGCTTTCCGATCGTCGAATGGTGCCGGGAGAGATTCGGACTGCCGGTTCGACTCGGCAACGATTGTGACTGCGCCGCACTCGCGGAAGCCCGTTTCGGCGCGGGACGCGGCGCATCGTCGGTCTTCTACGTGACGGTCGGAACAGGAGTCGGCGGCGGCTTCGTCGTCAACGGCGAACTGTACGGCGTCGGCCGACCGGCGGTCGCGGAGATCGGACACTTGCGGCCGGGACTGAAGGCCGACCGCGCTGATATGACAGTCGAATCGATCGCAAGCGGGCGCGGGATCGAGGCGGGTGCACGGGCGTGCCTCGCGGAATGCGATCCTCTCGACCGCGCCGACCTGATGCGTCGCTGCGAGAACGATCCGGCCCAGCTCACGGCGCGGGACGTCGCCATGGCGGCTGAAGCGGGGAATCAGGCGGCCAGCCGCGTGATCGATCGCGCCTGCCAGGCGCTTGGATGGGGAATCGCGCAGGTGATCTCGATCCTCGCCGTTGAAGCGGTCGTCGTGGGGGGGGGCGTTTCACTCGCCGGCGAGAAGCTCTTTCTTGCACCCCTTCGCCGCGAAGTCCGACGTTACGTCTTCCCGCCGCTGGCCGATTCGTACCAGGTCTATTCCGCCGGACTCGGCGAACTGGTCGTCGTGCACGGCGCGCTCGCGCTGGCCGCATCGGCGCATTGATTGGTTCCTATCGCCCAAACCCCCGGCTCCTGATTCCTGCTTCCACGCCAAATTCCCGCGAAACCTTTCGGCGACTCGGGTGTTTGATGTTCTGTAGGGCAAGTAACCGCCAGAAACATCACACGTAAGGGATTCTGCACATGAGACGCGCCGGCTTCACCTGGACGCACGCATTGACATTCGCGGCTATCGTCAGTGCCGGACTGACTTTGCCGATGATCAACTTCGCGGACGAAACCGCGCCGAAAGCGGACGAGACCGCCGGTCCCAAACCCGAAAAGCCCGAGCCAGGGGACCGGCCGGAGAAGCGCGGCGACGGGCCAGGCGGCGAACATCGTCCTCCGCACGGTCCGGAACTGCTGCGAGTCCTCGATACCGACAAGGATGGAAAAATCAGCCGGGAAGAACTCGCGAAAGCCACCGATAAATTCAACGAGCTCGACGAAGACCGCGACGGCCAGCTCGATCCGCGCGAACTGATGGGTCCGCCGCCGCGCGGCCGTGAGGAATTTGCGGAACGGTTCGAGGGACGACGCGGCCGCTTCGGTCGCGGACCGGGTCGACCCGAGGAAGGTGGTCCGGACGGTCCGCGCCGCACGCGACCGGATGGTCCGGAAGGTGATCGTTTCGACGGCCCGCGCGAACGGCCGCCGTTCGGCGGACGCGAAGGACGTGAAGGTCGCGCTGGACGCGAGGGCGGTCCGGGACGTGAAGGGGGTCCGGGACGCGAAAGATTCCGCGGCGGCCCCCAAGGTGGGGGACGCGTCGAAGAAGTGATGCACCGGATGTTCGAAGCGCTCGACGCAAACGGCGACGGCAAGCTGACCGCCGAAGAAGCGCCGCCGAAGATCAAGGAGCGATTCGCGGCCATCGACACCAACAGCGACGGCGCGATCGACGAGCCGGAGCTCTGCAAGATCGGCATGAAGGGACGTAAGCCGAAAGAAGAGAAATAATCGGACGACGACTGCGCGATCGGCGCGCGTTCGATTGAACGATAGTCGTATCGAGAGTGCGACTGCGGCTTTCGCGGCGAGAGGCGAGCCAGACCCGCCTCCCCGCGAAAGCCCTCTTTGTTTGAGGCGCGCTCACCCGCCGCGCTTGCGTGCGTAACGGATGCGGCAGCCGCGGAAGAAAGTCTCTTTCTTCTCCGGTTCTTTTCCAGCGAGCGCTGCAGCGACCGCTTCTTCAACGTAATTCGTCTTTACCTGGGCGGCGTCGGAATTGTCGTCCATCGCACCCATGTAAACGATCTTCCGTTCAGGCGAGAGGACGAAGAACTCCGGTGTGCCGACCGCACCGAAGTCGCGCGCGATCTTCTGCGATTCATCGAACAGATAGATGAACGGAAACTTCTTCTTCTCGGCCTTCTCTTTCATCTTCGCC
>JBFWWA010000387.1:0-5334 GCA_050246455.1 Planctomycetaceae bacterium | reverse complement strand
TCCCACGGCGATTCCGGGACACACTTCGTTTTGCCCCGGCCACACGATTTCAATCGCACGGATTCCAAAACTCGTTTCCAGCGATGCCTCCGGTCTGGAATTCCCGGACCGTCTCGGCACTGCAACCGGTGCCAACCGGGAATTCTTCAATGCCCCTGCACAACGCGCACGCTGGAAGTACTGATTCCAATAGGTGCACTTCCCGACAGATCCCGCGCCGTAACCAAACGTGTTTTGCTACGACACATATCGACTCGCAGCCGGGAGCTCACCCGATGGCCGCTGCGCTCTCAACAAAGACAGGCGATCAATGCTGCAACATATGTCGCCAGAACCGGCAACCTTTGGAAATCCATCGAGAATCGTCAAAGGTTGCACAAAACAGCGGGAAGTACGAAACCTCGACCGCGCGGCCGGCGCATCGCACTGTGCTTCCGTCACCGGTCCGATTCCGCGGCGGCAGCAGGCAGCAGTTGTCCAATCAACTTCGGTTCTCGCGAATCCCCGCCGTCCGTTGCCGAGTTCGGAGTTACGGGGATACAATGACAGATGTCCGAAATTCATCGCACTCGCACCCGAATTACTGAGTCTCCGTCGGCAGCTCCGGCGACTCCGTTCGCCCAGGCCGCCGCTCCAGCCGATTCAAGGCACTACTGAAGGAGTGAAGCCATGACGACCGCCCCCGCAAAACCCGCCGCCGCGTCCCGGACGAAATCGGCTCCGAAGGTCCGGCAGACGAAGCTCCTCATCGACGGCAAATGGGTCGATGCCGCCAGCGGCAAGACCTTCGAAACGCTCAACCCCGCGACCGGCGAAGTCATTGCCACCGTCGCCGAAGCGGACAAGGCCGATGTCGATAAAGCGGTCGCCGCCGCGCGGCGCGCGTTCGAGAATTCCGAATGGTCAGCGATGCCCGCCGCTCAGCGCGGCCTGCTACTGAACCGGCTCGCCGATCTCATCGAAAAGCACAAGGAGGAGCTCGCCGCGCTCGAAACACTCGATAACGGCAAGCCGATCTCCGATTCGCTCAACGCGGACCTTCCGCTCACGATCGCCTGCTACCGCTACTACGCCGGCTGGGCCGACAAGATCGAAGGGAAGACAATCCCGATCAGTGGTCCGTATTTCTGTTACACGCGGCACGAACCGGTCGGCGTCGTCGGGCAGATTATTCCATGGAACTTTCCGCTCCTCATGCAGGCGTGGAAGCTCGGTCCCGCACTCGCCACGGGCTGCACCGTCGTCCTCAAGCCGGCCGAACAGACTCCACTCACGGCGCTGCGCGTCGGTGAATTGATTGTCGAAGCCGGATTCCCGGCGGGAGTCGTCAATATTCTTCCGGGTTACGGTCCGACCGCCGGACAGGCGATCTCGCGTCATCCCGATATCGACAAGGTCGCGTTCACCGGCTCGACCGAGGTCGGCAAACTGATCATGGAAGCCGCGGCGCAGAGTAACCTCAAGCGGGTCACTCTCGAACTCGGCGGCAAAAGCCCGAACATCGTCTTCGCCGACACCGACCTCGACGCGGCGGCGGAAGGGGCGTACTTCGGCCTCTTCTTCAACCAGGGACAGTGCTGCTGCGCCGGCAGCCGGCTGTTCGTTGAAGAATCGATCCACAAGCAGTTCGTCGACAGGATTCTGGCCCTCGCGACGAAACGCCGCGTCGGCGATCCGCTCGATCCCGAGACCGAACAGGGGCCGCAAGTCTCTGAAGAGCAGTTCGACAAGGTGATGGGCTACATCGAGTCGGGGAAAAAAGCCGGTGCGAAGATGCTCTGCGGCGGCGATCGCGTCGGCGAGCACGGTTACTTCATCGCGCCGACGATCTTCGACAACGTCAAAGACGACATGCAGATCGCCCAGGAAGAGATCTTCGGACCGGTGATGAGCATCATCCCGTTCAAGAATGTTGAAGAAGTGACGGAGCGTGCGAACAGGACGACCTACGGACTGGCGGCCGCCGTCTGGACGAAGGACGTCTCGAAAGCGCATGCACTCGCCGCGAAACTTCGCGCGGGAACAGTCTGGATCAACTGCTACGACGTCTTTGACGCCGCCGCACCGTTCGGCGGATTCAAGATGTCGGGCATCGGCCGCGAACTCGGCGAGTACGCGCTCGCCAACTACACCGAAGTGAAAACCGTGACGGTCAAGATCTGACGCACGGTTCCCGGATTCGTCACGAATCCGTTTTCGCCGGAACACAACCCGTGAGCGGGGGGCCTGAAGCCCCCCGTTTTTTTGCCGGGGATGCATGCCGTTTGAAATCCATTTCGGAGAACACGGGACAGCCATGTCGCCAAACTCCCCGAAATCGGCAAACTCCACGGATTCGTTAAAGTCCATCTTCCGCCAACGTCGATGACTCCGATAACGCCCTTCCGCGTTTCGTCCTGCGCGCGGGCACCGAACGCGGAGCTCCCATCGTAAGCCGTTCCCGAACTTTGAGTTCCGAATGAACGCGATCCGATCCATTCTGGCGATGGCGGTCCTGGCCGCTGCTCCTCCGGTATTCGGGCAGGAGATCGCGGAACTGCAGAGTGCCGTAGTGGTGCCCGAGTCGGTGGTCCCCGCGTCCGGCGTCTTCACGCTTCAGGACGCGCAGGGGTACGCCCACGAATCGGAAGTCTTCACGCTTTCAGAAGCCGGCTTTTTCTTCGGAGTCGGCGGAAGCTACAACTCGATCAAAGTGAAACAGGACCTCGAAGCGACCGCCGATTCCGAGGTTTCGGTCACGCAGCTTCTGGTCGCCACCGGCACGGCGGGGGGTTCGCTCGGAAGTTTCGACGAAACGGAGTCGTCGTTCGCTCCGACGTTACAGCTCGGCTACTTCTCTGCTCCGTCGTACAGCGACTGGGCATGGGGTGCGAAGGGATCGTACCGGTATCTCGGCACGACGCTGACCAACCGCTTCCTCTCGACGCAGCCGACGGAGCTCACCAGCACCGGCAATGCAGGCGCCGACACGTTTGCCGGGCACATCGGAATCAACGCCGTTCGAACCGAAGTGAACCACGAGTTCGCGCTCATTCCCTTCCTCGGCCATGCGTTCGATCGGGGACGCTTCTACGTCGGCGCAGGTCCGGTCGCAATCCAGACGCAGACGTTGATCGACCAGGCATTCAGTTACGCGAGCGTCAATGGCACACCACAGTATTCGATCGGTTCGGCGACCGACTTCTCGGATACTGACTGGTTGTGGGGAGGAATCGGGCAGATTGGATTGATCTACTACATCGAGCCGTGGTGGAGCATCGACCTCAGCTATGACTGTGCGGTAACCGGCAAAGCGTCGAACTCGGAAACAGCACCGTTCATCAGCGCGACGTCGGACTATGTCGATACCGGAACACTGACGGTCGACTCGTCGCATCGCGTTGTTGCGCAGTCGTTCATGATCTCGCTTCAGATCGACTTTTAGGCGACAGAACCGGCGATTGTCCATCGCGCTCCGCCGGCAATCGCGAAAGAATGCGCGAGAGGATCGACTCGTCCGTCGGGTATTCGGAGTCGAGGAGTTTCCGGAGCGGGATCGGCATTTCGTCCATCCGGTACGCCGTCCCTTCCTGATGAACGCCGTACACGGCGGTCGTGAACTGAACCGTCGGCACGAAGCGCGGCGGCATGTTCGGGTAGTCGAGCGCGATTGTCGGAATCCCGTTCAGGTGCTCGACCGCGACCGGCGAGAGGAGCGACGCACTCTCACTGCCGACGAAAAGACACGCATCGACTTCGTTTCGTTCGAGCAACGGGTTGGCGGTGAATTCTCCCGGATTATAGCGCGGATAGCCTCGCGAAAAATTGACGGCGAACGGGTAGCCGGTCTGCCAGCAGAGGACGCTGTCGGCTCCTGTCACGTCACCCGGAATGCGAAGCCTTCGGGCGCAGAAGCGGGTGTGATCGTTGAGCTCGGCAACGAGTTTGAGGAGCGCTTCGACGTTGAGGTGCCCGAGTCCGCGCTGCGCAAGTCCGAGTCCGAAGAAGACGACCCCGTAAGTGCACGACGTCATCAGCTTCGACAGTTGCTGAACCTGATCCGCGGAGAGTCCCGCACAACCGGAAGCCGAGCCTCGACCCTGAAGCAGTTTGCGCAGCGACCAGATGAGTTCGAAGTCGCCGCCGCGGTCGATCTGAAAGAAGTGATCCGCAAGCGCACTGGTCGCCGTCGGTTTGGCATCAATGACGACGACTTTCCGATCGCTCCGCCCGCGCGGCAGCAGCCAGCCGGTTGCGTCGCCCGAGTACCGTTCGAGGTGTCGCGGATGACTCTCTTCGGGATTCGCCCCCCAGAAGATCACCAGGTCGGCACGGTTGCGGACTTCCCCGAGCGAGCAGGTCGACTCCCCGACCTGCTGGATGGCCATGATCGACGGTCCGTGACAGACGGAAGCCGTGGTATCGATGTTCGCGCGCAGACGCTCTGCCAGCGCAACCGCGGCGCGCTGCCCGTCAGTGCTGCTGCGCGAGAGTCCGAAGATGAGTGGATTTCGGCTCGCTTCGAGAATGGCCACCGATCGATCGATTGCATCGTTGAGCGGAACCGCTTCACCCCCGATCGCTGCGACGGCAGGATGCGAATCATTGAGCCCGAGGAACCACGGCTCAGACAATCGGCAAGCGCCGCGCAGACCGGCAATGCGGCCATTCGCGATCTGAACTTCAAGATCGTCGCAAACGCATCCGCAGACGGTGCACGCGACGTCAGTATGGGTCGATGACAAGTTGGTCGCTTTCGCGGAATCAAGCTCTTCCGCGACCGGCGGGTTGGCGGAAAGTGTGGAGGGATCTCTGGGGGTAACTGTGTTGTGTCGCGACCTGCTGACCGCGGCTACGTTGCGTTGCGGTCTCCTGACCGCGGCTGCCGAACCGACCGAAGGTCTCACCGGAATAACTCAGAGACCGGCGGTCAGCAATATGGGCTCGGCCGGGAGACCGGCCACAACGAATTCCAGTATACCCTATCCCCCCCCTACGGCGGGGAGGAAATGGACCTCATCATCGGGCTGCACTTTCTGCCAGAGCCCCATCGCGGTGACGTTCGAGCCGACGGCAACCGTAAGTCCCGGCTGAAGTTCGTCTCCCTGACAGAGCCGTGCCTTCGTCCCGGGATGCCGGGCATCCAGCGCATCAATCACCTGCCGCACTGTCGTTCCGACGACCTCGACGATTTCCTCACCGCCGGTGAGCGTTCGCAGGGCTGGTGGGATGTAAACGCGCGGCATGCGATCGGTCTTCACCACGGAGACACGGAGTGCACACTCGTTGTGCCGCGGTCTCATGACCGCGACACTCGGACCGACCGAAGGTCTCCTCTGTATTGCTGGAGACCTG
>JBFWWA010000386.1:0-5345 GCA_050246455.1 Planctomycetaceae bacterium | reverse complement strand
TAGCCGTGCATTGTCGGCTTTCCGGTCGGCTCGGAAACGGCACGATTGAGCGGGTGTGCAAGAGTTGCCACAAGTTTCCGTGCGGCGGCGTGCGGCAACCGCGTATCTGCGTCCAGCGTGATGATGAACTGAACCGCTGCTCCGCTTTCCCAGTTTCCGACGCAAGTGGTGAACGACGTGTTCTTGTCGCCGCGCAGCAAGCGAACAAATTCGACGAGCTTGCCCCGTTTTCGCTCCCAGCCCATCCAGCAGTTCTGACTACCGTTCCAGCGGCGTTCCCGATGGAACAGGCAGAAGCGGTCGCCGTCTTCTCCGAGGCGCTCGTTCAGGGCGCGGACTTCGGCGCGCGCGAATGTCAGAAGTTCGGCATCTTCCGGCATGTGTTGCTGCGGGGCATCGGCAAAGTCTGTGAGGAGTGCAAACTGCAGCCCTTCTTCGGGATTTGCGAGGAAATGGACTTCGAGCCGCTCCAGGAGACTGCGCACTCCGCTCACGCTTGTGAGCATCGACGGAACGACGACCATGGTGCGATAGACCGTCGGAATCGACTCCTTGAACTCGAGCTTCGGAAGTGGCTGGGGTGCAACCGACTTCGTTACCAGCAGATTCAATAAACTGATCGAGAGATCGCTGAGCGGAAACATCGCCAGGAGCGCAGCAGCGATGCACGCCAGAGGCCCGGCCCCCATACCCGCGAACCCCAGCACCACGGCGCAGGTTAAGAAGATCGTCAAGGCCGTCAGGCTGCCGACATAAAAGCCGTAGGCGTGGCGATCGAGAAACCGATGGATACGCTCGCTGAAGCATGGGCGATAGTTGAGCTCGCGTTCGAGTTCAGGGCACCCGTCGTCGATGAGGTAGTACCCGACATGGGAGCGGCGCACTTCCCCCGAATCGGGAAGCGGTGCGGCATCCGCGAGATGGATTGCTCTGGTCGCAACCTCGAGTTCCGGAACCCCGAGTCGCTTTGCATATCGTTCGAGAATATGCCGATATCGATCGCGCGTCGCGAAGTCCATTGCCGGATAGACGCCTGCGGGATCCTTACGAAGCAGATGCTCAACCGGGCTCACCCGTTCGAAGAAGAGAGACCAGTCGAGCGCCGAGATCAGGCGCATGCTCGTAATCAGGTTGCCGATCGAGACCTGGTTCGCGGCGAGCCTTTGATGCTCCATACGAATCAGGTCGTCGATCTGCCGTCCCTCTTTGCGGAGATGCGTCTCGACTTCCCTGAGGCATGTGGCGGGATGATCGTGATCGCCGTCACGCGCGCAATCGATGAATTGAAGTACGAGCGGCGGACAGTTGATCAGCGCGGCAATTGCCGCTTCGGCCTCTCCGTCCCCCTGCCAGCTGTCGATCATCCGCCGGGCTTCCTTGCGGTACTCGCGCGAGGCGAGCATCTGTTCACACAATCGGCGGAGGTTCTCGACGAGGACGAGCCGGAGCATGATCGGGACGGCCCAGATCTCGCCGCTTGTAAGAGGGGCCGCGCGCTGAAACGCGCTCACAAAATTCGCGACAAGGTCTTCGTCGAAGTTGCTGTCGGTATGCGTAACCAGCTGAAATGCGAGCTCGTAGACACGCGGGAAACCTGCCCAGGCGCCCCCCGCAAGCTTGGGAAGCTCGAGATAAAAGCGGCGCGGAAGGTCTTCCCGAATCTCCTTCAATTGCTCTTCGACGACGTAGTAGTTGTCGATCAGCCACTCGGCATCGGGGGCGACCGGTTCGCCATTGCGTACGCCTTCGGCGATTGTCAGGTACGTCCTGGCGATCTGCTCGCAGTTCCGCTCGAATCGGTCGATGAATCGGCGGTCGCGCCGCGACCAGCGCGCCACTCGCTGCTCCAGCGCCATCCGTTCAGCAAACTCGCAGAGGTGCTCTGCACTGAACGGCTCGCCACGAAGCGGAGGCGCAATCTGATCGAAAAGAATAGTAGACAGGACGTTCCCCCTTCCCTCCCCAAGACTTCGCGGCAACGGCAGGGGGTCGTGCTGTCCGTTGCTCGGCCGGAACAGGAGTCAATTCCTCTCGCCGGATCGAGTGAGGGACCAATTCCGCAAAAATGGTGCCGTCCGACCGAATGAATGGCCGTCTACGACAACTTTGGCACAGAAGCTGCGGTGGGAGCGACTGCAATCCCCTTCCTTTGCAGGGGTGAAATGTGCGGGCGGCGGGGTCGCAGCGAGAAGGAGTGCAGCGATGCCACGAGGCAGCAAATCGAAATACACCGAGAAGCAGAAACGCAAAGCGGAGCACATCGAAGAGGGCTACAAAGATCGCGGCCTCTCCGAGAGCGAAGCGGAGCGTCGGGCCTGGGCGACCGTCAACAAGATGGACCACGGCGGAAAAAAGAGCGGCTCAGGACGGGGTAAAAAGACCGATCTGAGTCCGGCCCGCAAGGGAGGCAAAAAAGGAGGCGCTGCCAGCGCCGCACGTTCAAAGGCCGAGCGGTCCGCCTCAGCTCGCAAAGGGGCCGCAACGCGAAAACGCCGCGCGGCGAAGTCGAAGAACTGAAAACACGAAATCCCTCTCTCTATCAACATATGTATCGAGGAAACTCATTCCATGACCCTGGAACGGAAGATGACCGAAGCAGAAATCGAGAAACGGGCAGCTCTGGTACGGAAATCGTGGTCGGCTGAGGAGCGTCTGTCGCGGCTCGAACTGCCGCCCGACAGCGTCCTTTGGGACGAATACGGCCTCGCGCGTCCCCACCATCGAAATGGACAATCGCAACGGGCGAATCATCACGCGTTGCGACGTTCGCGTCCGGAACGGCGGGAGACGCACCGTCCGCACGGATTCTGATTTTTTTTCCTGCATGCGATCAAAAGTACGCGGCTCGAAGATTCTCAAGATTCGGGCCGCGTTTCTTTTTGCGCGGAATCCCCATCCGGAGCCGGCAATGGAAGCTTCGCGTGTCAGAATCGACGATCTCCCGGGCCTGGAGAAAGTCCCTGACGTTTGACGCATCGAATCTGGCAGTCCGCCGTTACTGTGCATTGTCTCCCGCGGGTCGTCCTGAAGGCCGATGATCGGCGCGCAACAGAAAACGCCTTGGCGATGCTCTGCACCGCCAAGGCGTATCACCGAAACGTTCGGGCTTGGGGGGGAGTTCATCAGCCGAACGTTCCGAACAGTCTACTGACGTTTCTCTTTCTCAGCCCCCGCCGTCTGAGCATGGGTCTTCTCGAGGTTCTCGTGCAGCTTCTTCGCTTCGGTGAGATGCCGCTGCGAAGTCTCGACACCGTCACTCAGGATCTGCTGAAGTTCGGGCGAAACGTGATTCTGAACCACGCTCAGAGCATCGACCATTTTCGAGTGAGCGCCGACCTGCATGCCGATGAAGCAGCGGTCAAACTCTTCTCCATCCTTGGAACTGAGCTCTCGCTGGGCCGACGCGAGGCAGCGTTTTGCGATTTCATCGCTGATCTGAACCAGAGTTCCGACGGGAATCGCGCCCATCCGCTGGTGCATCTGGCCCGCCGGTCGACCATCTCGGCGTTGGGTCTGGATCTGGGGCTCATTCTGGGCAACCCGGGGACTGGCTGGTCGATTGGCATCATTCTGCGTCGCCTCTGTTCCCGCATCCTGTGGTTGAGCATCCGTTCGCGGTGCAGCAACCTGACCCAGTCGCTGCTCAATTCGAGTTGCCCCTTCCTGACGCTGTTCTCTGCGGTTGGCCGCCCCGTCCCGGCGAGGTTGTCCTCCTTCAAACGGTCGGAGCTTTTCGATGAACGCCGTGTGGTCTTTCACCAGCATTTCTGCGAAAGCCTTCACTTCGGGATTCCTGGCCTTCTTCTGGGCGAGTTGCGCGATCGTCACCTCGTTCTCATTCTCGTTGATGGCGCAGGCAGCGGCATAACGATCGAGCGCTCCGCGACCTCCTCGTGCGTCAGCCTGCTGAGTTCGCTCGTCGCGACCCGGTTGTGCGTCATCCTGCGTCTGATTCTGCGTTGTGTTCTGGTTCTGCTCCTGATTTGTGTTCTGGTTGTTTTTCTCTCGTTTCAAGTTGGGTGTGTTCTGCTTGGGTCTCGGCTCGACCTTGGTTCCCGGTTCGGCAGTATTCTGAGCATATCCGGCGAGCGCGATGGCGGAGATCACACTACACGCCACCAGAGAACGAAACAGGTTCCTCATGATCAGCAACTCCTTCAATGCGTTCAGACGCTGTGTTAGGGGGATCGGATTCAGATTCCTGCATATGAGCGCGACAGCCGGAACGGAGTGAGAGTTTCCACCTTCGCGCGGGCCGCCTGAGAGCGATCAATGGCGGCAGGCGGAAACTCCCGGTCGATTGATGCGGAATCATTGTTGCAATCAATGTTTCGCTGCTCGCGAGATCTGCAAGTTCAATGCCCCTTCACTCAGGAATGAGCAGCGAACCCGAAGCGGCGCAATCGGGCGTAAGGAACGCTTCTCGTTCGATTCGCGCAATGCCCGCAATTCGAGGAGTCCACACAACCGGATCGTGCCTGGCACCGAATCTCGAAATCCGATCCCAAAATCGGCGGCCTCCGGAATTTCCACGGCGCAGCTCGTTTCTTGAGGGTGCAGGGCGCGCTCATTGTGGACAAGTGCCGACCAGATTGGACAACATTCGACCGACATGCGTTTCGAAACCGGATGCGGGGCGAGTTTTGCGTATGGAAGTAATGGCGGATCTCGTGGGGGCGGAAATTCCGTGTCGCGGCGGGTATTGACTCGTCGATAGGATCTGAGAGAGTGACCCATGGAACCACGGAAAACCCGCGAATCAACCAGTCTTCGACCGATGTCTGACAATCAACCGTCGCTGAATACGGGTGGATTATGAGCAGCAAGGGAAAGCCGCAGCGGGGCGCGAAGCCGGCCGGGCTGAACGAGGTCCAATCAATGGATCGGAACGCGGAAATGAAAGTGGGGGGTGCGCCCGCTGATGTCGTGGTGGGAGCCGAACGTGTGATCAACGTTCCGGACGCGATGAGTCGTCTTGGGGGGGACCGGCAGTTATTCGACGACATGGCCGGGTTCTTCCGTGAGGACGCCCCCAGCTACATGCGTCAAATCGAGTCGGGTCTTGAGAAGAAGGATGCATTCGCCGTGGCACTCGCCGCGCACACGCTCAAGAACATGGCTGCCACCTGCGGCGGAGAACAGACGGCGCGGCTCGCCGGAAAAATTGAAATGTGCGCGCGCCAGGATGACCTGGAAGGAGCAGCGGAATTCCTGCCGACACTTGCCAGCGCGGTGCGGGCGCTCGACAACGCGCTCTCTACAGAGGCCCCGCGCGCCTGAGCTCTGTGAATCGCCTGGACGGGCGACGAGCGCGAAAAAAAAGCGGCGTTGCGGATGAGGGCAAC
>JBFWWA010000385.1:0-5383 GCA_050246455.1 Planctomycetaceae bacterium | reverse complement strand
ACTGACGGGATCATGCTGCTGAGTCTGTCGCCGAGTTGTCGTGTCGCGAACTCGCGATCGGTCTGCATCGTGCAAGCAGGAACCTTCTTCACCTCGCTAACTGAAGAGAACTTCAGACAGCAGCGCGCATCACAACTGCAAAGTGACGACCCGCGTCGCGGACCGATTCTGCTCGGTGTCGCTGCGCTGCGGACCGCTCCACAGTCCCTCCCCGCACTCGTCTCCGAAGCGACCGGGGACGCGAGAAAACCGGCGGAAACTCCGCTCCGCAACGGCTTCCGGACGCGTTTCGATCTCGCATGGAGTCAGGAGCTGGTTTTCGCTAAATTTCCGCTCCGTTCTCAGGATCGATTCCGGGCAGGCAATGGCCGGATGCGGCCGCATTCCAAGGGCACGCGATGGGCGCAATCATCAGCAAGAGACGCGGGCTGCTCAGCATCGCGATCGTTTTGATGTCGGGTGTTGTGGTGGCCCAGGTCGCCAATACGCTCGTCTCCCAGGCGCGCGGAAAAAGCGGCGCGGCCGCTCACAGCAAGCTCGACAAGCCGATCCGGTCGATGGCGACCTACCTCGCCCGGCAGGCCGCACCCGACGGCCGCTTCGTGTACCGCGTCGATCTCCAGCCGAATCGAAAGTTCCCCCCTCGCTATAACATTCTCCGGCACGCCGGCGCGATCTACGCACTCGCGGGCTATCACGCGCGCACCCCGGACGCAGCGGTGCACGATGCCATCATCCGATCGGGCCGATATCTGAGAGCCGAACGGATCGCGCCGGTCGAAACGAACGAGATGCTCGCCGTCTGGTCGACCGGAGAAGATTCCGACGAAGAAGAAACCGGCGTGCACGAAGCGAAGCTCGGCGGGACCGGACTCGGCCTCGTCGCGCTCCTCAGCATCGAACAACAGCAGCCGGGCGAAACCTCACTGAACGACCTGCGACGGCTCGGAGCGTTTCTCACCTGGATGCAGCGCCCCAACGGCTCCTTCTGCTCCAAGTACGTCCCGGGCTTTGAAGGGAAAGACGGGCCGTGGGTCTCGCTCTACTATCCCGGGGAAGCCGCGCTCGGCCTGATCATGCTCTATGAAAAGGATCCGTCGCCGAAGTGGCTGAAGGCCGCCGCGGATGCGATGGCCTATCTCGCGGAAAGCCGCGCCGGCAAATCGAAAGTTGAAGCGGACCACTGGGCGCTCCTCGCCACGGCGCGTCTGCTGCCGCATTACGATCAATTGAAATCGCCTCGTGTCACGCGCGAAGCGATCATCCATCACGCCGCGCAGGTCTCGGAAAGCATTCTGAACAGCCAGCCGGCCCATCCCGAGAATTCGGAACTACACGGCTGCTTCACGAAAGACGGCCGCACGACTCCGACCGCAACCCGGCTGGAAGGACTCCTTGCCGCGCTCTCGTTCCTTCCCGCCGATCAGCAGCCGCTGCGCGAGCGGATACGCAAATCGGTCGATGACGGCATCGCGTTTCTCGTCCGGGCGCACGTGACCGACGGCGAATTCGCCGGCGCCATGCCGCACTCCATTCACGCGACCCCGGGAATGAAGTTCAGCGACCCGCTTCCGCGTCGCGCGGGCGAAGTCCGCATCGACTACGTCCAGCACGCCCTGAGCGCCCTCCTGCAGTACGAAGCGCTCGACACGCCCGCCGCAGATTAAGCGGTCGGAGCAGAACTCGGACGGGCAATTAATCCCCGGTCGTTCACCGGTCTTTCCCCGACCTATTGCTCGCGACGATGCACGAGCTGGTCTGTGGCGGAACCGCTCTCGCCCGGCACGGAACTCCTCGTTTGAAGGAGGCCCGCCCGACAATTTCATCGCCCCCTCACCGTCGGGCGAAGTTCTTCATACGCCTTCCTGCCGGAATCGATTAAGATCGGATGAGCTGATGACGAACGATGAAACCGCGATGATGGAAACCCCGTCAGTGCCGCAGCCAGTCAATCGAAACATCGATGCCGTGGTGGCGGAGTTGCGCGAACTCCGCAACGCGTCGCTCGCGGCGCGCAACCGGCTCGGCAACCCGCTCAAGCTGCCGTCGCGCAAGGCACTCGCCGCGTTTGTCGAAGGCATCAGCGCCGCGCTCTTTCCGAACCGTCTCGGCAACCGGCCGCTCGATCCCGCCAGCATCGATTACTTCGTCGGCCAGATTCTCGACGTCACCTGCCGTGACCTCACCGAACAGGTCGCCATCGAGCTGCAGTTCGCGGCCGGGCTTTCGAAGGGAGACACCGAGCTCGACCAGCAGGCGCACGCGCTCGTTCAGGAGTTCGCAGCCAGCCTCCCCGAGATTCGCCGCCTGCTCGAGACCGATATTCTCGCAGCGTACGAGGGAGATCCCGCCGCGCGCAGCGTCGATGAAGTCCTCGCCTGCTATCCCGGCATCGCGGCGATCATCCATCACCGCATCGCCCATTCCCTCTACCGGCTGGGGCTTCCGCTCATCGCGCGCATGACCGCAGAGCTCGCGCATTCGGCAACAGGCATCGATATCCACCCCGGCGCACAGATCGGCGCACACTTCTTCATCGATCATGGAACCGGAGTGGTGATCGGCGAAACGGCGATCATCGGCGAGCGCGTCCGACTCTTTCACGGCGTCACACTCGGCGCGAAAAAGTTCGACGTCGATGAGACCGGCGCACTCGTCAAAGGAAATGCACGCCATCCCATCGTCGAAGACAACGTCGTCATCTATGCCAATGCAACCATCCTCGGACGAATTACCATCGGACGCGGCTCGGTGATCGGCGGCAACGTCTGGGTCACAAAGAGTGTCGCGCCCGGAACCCACGTCTCCCAGGCGAAAGCACGCAGCGAAGTCTTCGACGACGGCTCCGGCATTTAGCGGGGTGGGCGCAGCCCACCGTACTGAAGGCCTCGCCGCCCGTTACCGTTCCGCCGCTTCCAGGACGCGGCCGACGTTCGGTTTCGACGCGCCCTTGCCCCGTTTCCCGAGCCCTTCAAAATCGCCCCGGAGCGTTTTGAGCGCCGTCCGCTCGCGCTCAATCTCCGACTGCGTGCGGAATCCGAGTCGTCGGAAAACCGGCAGCGGCGGGCACCACCCCTGAACCGCATGCTGCAGCAGAAAACCAGCCACTGCCGCAGGGAACAGGAACCACCTCTTGTGGACCGCCGCTCCCAGCGTCAGGCCGACGAGCGATGCAATTGCCGCGTTGGCTTCGAGCGTCCGCTCAATGTCCCACTCGCGATCGAGCGCATCAAGCCGCTGGTCGATTGCCTTTCGGTTTGATGCATATCGGGCCAGATTCTTTTCGGTGGCGCGGTGTATCCGTTCATTGATGTGCCGCGCGGTCTGCTTCGGCACCCGTTCCGTTGTGGCTGGAATCATGTTCGTTCGCTCCCAAATCGAGAACCGGCTTTTTGTAACCCCCAAAAGAGTCTCCTGTCACAACTCGAAGCAATTCCTGTGCCCGCCGCCCGGCCGGAAACGGGTGCAACTCGATTCCCTCCCGACACGATTGAACCGGCCGGCGCGGACCGGGTACAGTCAAGGTCTCGACGCGAGCCTCACGTCGAAGACTCGGCTCGAAGGAATCCCATCGGAGCGTTTTCCATGCACAAGCTTTCTCGTCTCGTCGCACTCACGCTCGCACTCGTTGTGTTGCCGCAGATCGCCCAGGCCGGCGGATACCGCACCTCGGTCGGCGAAGGGGTCGACAAGATCCCGGTCGTTGTCGTCTGGGGAACGCCGTTCGAGATGGGACGCAAAAACGGCGAGCTGATGAAGCGGGAAGCGGTCGAGCTCATCGACACGTTTCTCACACTCGTGCAGGGGGCGGATCCGGAGCGATTCTCCAACCAGAATCTCGACGACGCCTGGAAGAAGATCGCGCCGCACACCGACAAGAGGTTCCTCGAAGAACTGCGCGGACTGTCGGAGGGAAGCGGCATCCCGCTCGAAAAACTCCGCCGCGCGCACGTGATGCCGGTCATCGCCGATTATTCGTGCAGCGGAATTGCCGCGTGGGGGCAGGCGACCAGGAACGGACATCTCTACCAGACCCGCAACCTCGACTGGGATCTCCACGTCAAAGCGCAGGATCATCCCTGCATCGTCATCTATCACCCGGATGATGGTGTGGCGCATGCCAACATCACCTTCGCGGGCTGCATCGGCTCGAACACCGGAATGAACGCGAACGGGATCGTCCTCTCGGAAATGGGAGATTCGCCGGGGAAAGATTATCCCTTCAACCTCGACGGCACGCATTTCACGACCCTCTTCCGCACCGTGCTTTACGATGCCGATGGACTCGATCAGGCCGTTCAGATCTTCAAGGACGCGCATCGCATCAAGAAGTATCACTTCGTGGTGGGGGACGGAAAGAATAAGGAAGGGGTCAAGATGCGCGCCCACGCACCCGACCTCGTGATCTGGAAAGACAACGATCCGAACGACGAGCTCGCCCCGAACGTGATGCCGTCGATCGTTTATCAGGATGAAGGGCGCGGCGCCTTCAAGCCTCTGCAGAAGGTTTACGGCAAGATCGGCCATGAGGAAATGATCGACGTCGCCTGCAAGATCCCGATCAAGGGAGACAACGTTCTCGACGTCGTCTATGACGCAACCGCCCTCGAATTCTGGGTCGCCTACGCGGAGAAAGAGGAAGAAGCCTACAAGCGCCCGTTCGTCCACGTCCGCATGCAGGACTACCCCAAAAAGAAGTAGGCGTCGATTCAACACAGTTGCGGGCAAAGGGGGACCGCCCGAGGGGTGGTCGCCATCCCCCGGAACCGTGAAAGCCCCTCCACGGAGCACAGACATTCCTGTCTGTGCCTTTCGGCCATCGACTCGCGAAGTGCACTTTGTTGTGGCCGGTCTCCCGACCGTGCCACTTCGGTTGACCGCAGGTCTCCACACAACTGGTGGAGAACCTCCGTCCGCGCGTGTGGGGGCGCGCCACCCATCCAAAGAGCGCCTCGGCCGTCAAAATATTCTTTCGCGAAACTCCGTTATCTTGACCCGTTTCATCCGCCAGTGGAGTGTACCCAGATGTGCTGATGAACCTCCGGAGGACATGGCATGCGAGAGAACAAGAACGGTAACACGGGCTCCTCTCGACCGCGCCGGCTCGCTGCGTTTCTCCTGGTGATGACAATACTGCTGTTGTACATCGCAGCTTGCGCGCTCCCGGCTGTGTGCTTTCAAAGTTCAAAGAAATTGGAAGACCGCACCGGGCCGTTCCATCTGCTGTTCGTTCCAGCCGATCGTCCGGAGATGCGAGACCTTCCGCCAGGTTCAGTGGAACGCTCCATCTTCCCGGGCTACGAAGCGCTCTTCTCGGGATGGTTCCCACCCTACTGCGTCCCCTGGTCCGCCAACCTCGTCTTGCTGGCGGGTTTGATTTGCG
>JBFWWA010000384.1:0-5383 GCA_050246455.1 Planctomycetaceae bacterium | reverse complement strand
CGGGAAAGAGATTCGCGCACAGGTAGCTGATCCCGCCGGTACCGATAAACGGATCGACACGCGCGCCGAGCGAACCGGGTGCAATGGCTGACGATTTCGGCAATCCGTCGGCCCCGGTTGCGACGGTTCCGACAAGCAGGGGGAACAGCAGGCCACACACCAGGCCGTGAATTGCTGATTTCAAGACAGCACCTTCCAATAACATCCCACGATGTCAGGCCAGAATGTTGTGAATGACTTCGCCCGCGACATTCGTGAGTCGGCGGCGGATTCCATTGTGATAAAACGTCAGCCGTTCATGCTCGATGCCGAGCAGGTGCAGCACTGTGGCGTGGAAGTCGTTCCAGTGGACGCGGTTCTCGACCGCTTTGTAGCCGAACTCGTCCGTCTTGCCGTACGACAATCCGTGTCGCAGCCCGGCTCCCGCCATCCAGACCGAGAACCCGTTCTGATTGTGATCGCGGCCGAGACCGACCTTGTCGGCGGCCGACTGTGTGAACGGCGTCCGTCCGAATTCGGTCGTAAACAGCACCAGCGTGTCTTCCAGCATGCCGCGCTGCCGGAGATCGCGCAGCAACCCGCTCACAGGTTTATCGATGCGCGGCGCTTCCTGCCCGTGGTTAGCGAGCATGTTCTCGTGCCCGTCCCAGTTGATGCGCGGGTTGCCGAACGACCCGCCGGAGTAGAGCTGGACGAATCGGACCCCTCGCTCGAGCAGTCTCCGGGCAAGCAGACATCCGCGACCGAAATCTGCGGACTCCGAGTGATCGATGCCGTAAAGCTGATGCGTTGAAAGCGTCTCACCGTCGAGATTCGTCACTTCGGGCACCGCCAGCTGCATCTTCGCAGCGAGCTCGTAGCTCCGGACGCGCGCGCTGAGTGAATCGTCCGGGCCGCGCTCGGCTGCGTGCCGTTCGTTCATTGCCTGCAGGAGTGTGCGCGTCGCCCGTTCGCGCGATTCGGAAATCGGCGCTGCGGCGGTGAGGTTGTCGATCGCTGGTCCCCGGCTCCGGAAGACAACCCCCTGATGGCGCGCCGGCAGGAAGCCGTTGGTCCAGTTGATTGTGCCGCCGGCGGGAAAGCCTCGCGCGTCGGGAATGACGACGTACGACGGCAGGTTGTCGCATTCCGTACCGAGCCCGTACGACAGCCAGGAGCCGAGCACCGGAAAACCATTCAGCCGGAAGCCGGAGTTTTCCTGGAACGTGGCGGGAGTATGATTCGACGTCTCCGCGAACATCGAATTGATGACGGTGAGTTCGTCGGCCACTTGCGCGATGTTCGGAAAAAGCTCCGAAACCCAGAGTCCGCTCTTTCCCCGCTGCTGAAACTCCCAGTCGTTCTTCCGGAGCAGGCCGACCTGGCCGAAGAAGACGTCGGGCTTCTCGCTTGCGGGCATCGGCTTGCCGTGCCGCTTCGCAAGCGACGGCTTGTAGTCGAAGGAATCGAGATGACTGAGCGCGCCGCAAAGGCAGATGTGAATGGCCCGTTTCGCGCGCGCCGAAAAATGCGGCAGCGAATCGGGGGAATCTCCTTTGACGGGCGCGGCGACCGCACTGCCGTCGCTGCACATCAGGTGCGCGAGCGCCGCGCCGCCGAGGCCGGCTGATGCCCAGGAAAAGAACTCGCGGCGATCAATCGACATACAAAAACTCATTGCTGTTAAAGACGGCCCGTGCAAACGCGGCGAGACCATGCTCCGTGACGAACGTTCGCGCCGTCTGAAGTTCGCCGGCCGCCGGCTCGCGACTGAACGACCACTCGTAGACATTCACAATCTGCCGGTCGATGTCGTCCGGCGCGGCGCGATGCGCGCGTTCTTCAAGCTTCGCGGACATCTGAAGAATGAAGGCGTCGTTGAAGAGGGCGAGCGCCTGCAGCGGCGTTGTCGTCACCGCGCGCTTGGGTGCGGTCACGCTCGGATCGGGACAGTCGAACGCGTCGAGCAATCCGCTCCGTCCCCCCCGGTTCCAGGTCCGATAAATACTCCGCCGCGTGAATGCGGCATCGAACGATTCCGCCGGCTCATAGGTGTACGATCCCGAACGGAGCACTTCCTTGAAGTCGGCGAAGCCGGGGCCGCCGAGGACCGTTCGCAGTTCGCCGGCCGTCTGCAGCATCGCGTCGCGGATCGATTCTGCTTCGAGCCTTTGGGGACTCTTCCGCCAGAGGAGCCGGTTGTCGGCATCGATGGTGACTGCCTGTCGATTGTAGGCCGACGACTGCCGGTAGGCCGCAGAGCAGACGATCTCACGATGCAGCTGCTTGAGACTCCAGTTGTGGTCGATCAGCGAAACCGCGAGCCAGTCGAGCAATTCCGGATGCGAAGGCCGACCACCGTTGAAACCGAAGTCGTTCGGCGTTTCGACAAGCCCGCCGCCGAAATGATGTTGCCAGATCCGGTTCACGATCACGCGCGCGAACAGCGGATTCCGCGGACTCGTCAACCATTCCGCGAGCTTCACGCGCCGCGCGGATTCCGGAGAGTCGGGCGGGAGGCCGAACTCCGAGGGAATGCCGACCAGCGATGCGACTCCACCCGGCGCAACGACATCACGCGCCAAGCGAATGTCGCCACGCGCGAGAAGCCGCGATGGTTCCGGCTGGCGGGGGTTGATCGCATAGGCGACTCGTTTCACTGGTAACGGCTGGACGTTCTGTCGTCTGCGAAGTTCCTCGACGAGTTTCTGCCGCTCACTGCGCGCCTCATTCGACAATCTTTCCACGATGGCTGTTTCGGGAACGAAATCGGCGCTGCGGCTCGCCGATGCGGCAACTTCTTCGGCGGTCAGAGCGCGGTCGTATAGCTGCGCGCGGTCGATGGCGCCGGCGAGCATTCGGTTTCCTCCGGCGCTTCCGTGACGCAAACCAAACAGAATCTGCGCGTTGCCGGCCTTGAACTTGACCGGTTTTGACGTGCGATACGGCCGGCCGTACTGCTTGCCTTCGCGGTAACAGGTGATCGTGCCGTCGGCGGCGTACGTGATCGCGATGACCACCGAACGATCCGCCGCTTCCGACTCGCGCGGTCCACTGAAGTTCTGCGTGCGGTGGAACGCATCGCTCCCGGCCATCCACCGTCCCGGCTCGCGTTCCGCGAAAACGACGGCATCAAAGACTCTCCCGTCAAGAGTCTGGATGCTGATTGCCCCTCCACCCGCTTGTTCGAGCGCTGCCAGCGACACCCAGACTTCGAGCGTCTTGGCGCGAATATCCCGGTCGATCGATCCTGTGGCGACGAAATCATCCTTGCCGTCGAGATGGAGCCGTCCGTCGTGAACCTTCGCAGCGCCGAACGCGCGTCCGTGCAGCGTCCCGAGTTCGTCGCGCAAATCTTCGTCGAACTCCCAACGTGCGATTGGCTTCGGCAAATCCGAATGAGAGACATCCGACAGCACACCGCCGGTCTTTCGTTCGCTCAGAATCGCGCTCCGAATCGGCGCATCGATCGATTCGATTTGACCTGCGAGCTGATCGATACGGTTTCGTCGCTCTTCCGCCAGACGTGTCTGTTCGCGCTTCTCGTCGGGCGTGGTGAGATCCCGTTCTCCGTGTCGTACGCCGCCGAGCGCTGAAGTGAGCTGATAGTATTCCGACTGCCGGATCGGATCGAACTTGTGATCGTGGCAGCGGGCGCAATGAGCCGTGAGACCGAGGAAGGTCTGCGAGACCGTGCTCACCAGATCTTCCAGCTCGTCCTGCCGCACGACCGCTTTCATCTCGACACTCTGCTGATTCTGCCCCGCCGTATCGTAGGGACCGGCGACAAGAAAACCGGTGGCCTTCACTGCGTCGACGTCGTCCGGCCGCAGCACATCCCCGGCGATCTGGCGTCGCGCAAACTCGTCGAACGGCAAGTCCTCGTTGAGCGCGTTGATCACCCAGTCGCGATACGGCCACGCATTGCGGCGTGGCTCGTCGTATTCAAACCCGTTGCTCTCGCCGAACCGTGCGAGGTCGAGCCAATGCCGTCCCCACCGCTCCCCATAGTGGGGTGATGCCAGCAGCCGATCGACGAGCCGCTCGTACGCCAGCGGATCCGGGTCACTGAGGAATCGCCGCACGTCCTGCGGTTCCGGGGGAAGTCCTGTCAGGTCGAACGTGAGCCGGCGGATCAACGTGCGGCGATCGGCTTCGAGGGCGGGTTTCAGACCGACGGACTCGAGCTTCGCGACGACAAACCGGTCGACCGGTCCGCGCACACTGTCATCGTTCTGCACCACCGGTAACGCGGGTCGCCTTACCGGTTGCAGGGACCACCAGTCGTACCCGGCGCGCCCCGACGTCGTCATGCGAAACGGATCGATTGGATTCGATCCCCAGCGGGCTCCTTCCGCGATCCACTTCTTAAGCAGCAATTGCTCTTCCATGGCAAGCGGCTTCTTCGGCGGCATCTCCCCTTCGGAAATGCGCTGCCAGAGCAGGCTTTGCTCCGGTTGACTTGCGACAAACGCGGCACCGCTCTCACCTCCCGCGCCTGCCGTCTCGCGACGACTGAGATCGAGCCCTCCCTGAATCGTCGCGCCGCTGTGGCAATCGAAGCAGCGCGACACCAGCAGCGGCGCGATGTCGCGATCGAAGTCGACTCGATCGGCAGCCGGCGTTTCCGCGCTCGCCCGACCAATGACGGCACCTGCGAGGAGAAGCAATCTCACAGAAGAAAGAAAACGGTTCATGCGGCGGCAAGTCGATGGAGCAAAGGCGGAGTCGAGCGTTGAAAACAGTCTGCATCCAGTCTAACCGACGGCCGAGCGAAAGCGATCCGTAGCAATGCTCAAAACAGGTGCCGTCTTCCGGGTCGTCACTTCAGTGAACTGAGGTAGGCAATCAGATCAGCCAGCTGCTGGGCTGTCAGGTCGCGGACGAGCAGTTCGGGCATCAGCGACGTGCTCTGGCCGCTCAGATGTTCGATTTCGCCGGCGGGGATTTGAGTTGTCTTATCCTGGGCGTCCTTGAGCACCACCTCGTCGGCGTCCTTCTTCACCAATAGTCCGGTGTGCACCGTTCCCGCTTTCGTTTCGACGAGATACGTGACGAACTTCGGATCAACGCGTTTGGCCGGTTCGAGAATGCTTTCGAGGAGCTGCGCGGGGCTGTTGTTCTTTGCGATATTGTCGAGATCCGGACCGACCGCGCGCCCGGCACCTCCCACCCGGTGACAGTTTCTGCACTGCACTCCTTCGGTCTCGAAGAAGTGGCGCCGGCCTTGTGCCGCATCACCGTTCAACTTCAGGATCTCGTCGGCGCGAACAACCGTGCCGAGCCGCTTCGCCCGTTTCTCTTCCGGGAGGAAACGCGCAAAGAGGGCGCGAACGGCAACCTGCTCGTGCCCGCTTCCCTTCTCGACAGCGATTGCAATTCCTTCGGCCGATATCGAACGCCG
>JBFWWA010000383.1:0-5393 GCA_050246455.1 Planctomycetaceae bacterium | reverse complement strand
CCACTATCGAGAACGAACCCGCGCGACAGAAATCTGGTGCCGGTCGAGAACGTCCCGGCTCAAGTCCTCGAAATTAATCGAGCAGCTCGCCGAACTCCGCGCGCAATTGCCGAAGCACGCGGCTCTTCACCTGTCTGACATGATTCGGCGACATCGTGAGATCCCTGGCGACTTCGGCCGTGTCGTTTCCGTCGACCACGACGCGCCAGAAGGCCATCCAGTTCCGTTCGCTGTGCCGGTCGCGAACCAGCTCCAGCATGCGGAGAAACAACTCCCGATTCTCACCATGCGAAGTCATCGCGTCCGCGTCGTCCGGCAAGTCGAAGGTGTCGTCGCAGTCGTTCGGAACAACATGGCTGGAAATCAGCTCGTCTCCGGCATCCCCTCCGATCGTCCGGATCCGCCGCAGCTGATTGCGCTGATGATCGCGGATGAGGTTGCGTGTCAGAGTCCATAACCACGCGCGAAACCGACTTCCGGTTTCTCGCCTTTCGAAATGCTCGATGGATGTGACAAGCCGCCCAAAGACCTGTTGCGCAAGGTCTTCCGTCTGATCGTGCGTGAGACCGCTTGAACGGCACCAGTGGTAGACCAGCGGTGCGTAGAGTTCACAGAACGCAAACCAGGCGCTGTGGTCTCTGGATTTGACCCGGAGCAGGAGACTCTGTGGGGTGGATCCGAAAGTGCTCGATGCCTGGGCGGCCACGACTCTGAACTCCAGTTCTCGGCTTCCAATGAGGATGGATTCTCCGGCTTCCTCACACTTTACGCTGGTACACCCTCCGGACACAACAACTTGATTCCGAAGAATTGTTGCGGTGGCCGAGGAGAGTCCGGTATATAATGCGGCGATGAGCCAGACCGCGACGCCGCGCTGCCCGCATTGTCAGGCCATCATCGAATACTCCGAAATCAGTTCAGCGGCTTCTGCAACGTGCCGGCAGTGCAGTGAGAATCCTTCCACAAGAACTCTGCTCGGTACCGACGAGGCTCCGGGAACTCCTCGTGACTCGTTCCGGCACTTCGAGCTGTTGGAGATTCTCGGCGCCGGCTCATTCGGCGTTGTCTGGAAGGCGCACGACACTCACCTCGACCGCACCGTCGCACTCAAAATTGCACGTCGATCCGGGGAAGACTCGGTTGCACGCGACGTTGACCTGATTGCGCGCGAAGCGCGTGCAGCGGCCCAGTTGCAGCATGCCGGTATTGTGCCGGTTTATGAAACGGGCGTCGTCGACGATCGTGCCTACATTGTGACCGGGCTTGTTGACGGACAGAGCCTGAAATCGTTCTTTGACGGCCGGCCGCTGCCGCCGAGGCAGGCCGCGACGATTTGTCTCGGACTTTCCGAGGCCCTGGCGCACGCGCACGGCGCCGGCGTGATTCATCGCGATCTCAAGCCGAGCAACGTTCTGATGGATCGTCACGGCGTTCCGCATGTGACTGACTTCGGACTGGCAAAGCGCGAGACCGGGGATGTTACCGTGACATTGCGCGGACAATCGCTCGGAACTCCTGCATACATGTCTCCCGAGCAGGCAATGGGGGAGAGCCGCTACGTCGATCGACGAACGGACATTTATTCATTGGGAGTCATTCTCTTCGAACTGTTGACTGGCGAGAGGCCCTTTCGCGGAGATGCGGCCAGCCTGCTTTTGCAGATTCTCACGCGGGAACCGCGGAATCCGCGGTTGCTGGAACCGTCAATTCCGGTCGATCTGGAAACGATATGCCTCAAATGCATTCAGAAGAATCCGCAACGCCGCTACCAGACGGCCGATGAACTCGCACAGGATTTGCGCCGCTATTTGAATGGAGAACCCATCAAGGCGCGGCCTGTCGGCTTTTGGGAACGGTCGGCGAAGTGGTGCCGTCGGAATCCTGCGTGGGCGGTCGTCGCCGCGAGTTTCGTTCTCGCGGTCCTGTTTGTGATCACGGCAGGCTTCATTCACCAGCATCAACTCTCGGATACGAACGAGCGTCTGGAAGCGGCGCTCAGCGATGCTGATGCGGAGCGCCATATTGCAGATGCACAGCGGATCATCGCGGAGCGGCGGCGCATCGAAGCGGAATCGACTTCACGGATTCTCGCTGAGAGAGAGTTGTCGGCACGGAAACTCCTTTATGTAGACGATATGCGCCAGGCGCAGGAGTTCTGGAAGATCGGAAGCCTCGAGGAAATGAACGAGCGGCTGGAGAGGCACGTCCCCACCGTCGGGATGCAGGACATCCGGGGGTTCGAATGGCATTACTTGAGACGTCAATGCCGACGGCTCGCCGATCGGTCGATCCAGGCGCATGCCGGCCCCGTGTTTGCAATCGCCTGTTCGCCGGACGGCCGCTGGATTGCATCGGGCGGAGAAGATCGTGCATTGCGAATTCAAACACTGGCGGGGGACGTCGTCCGCAAGATTCCCTCCGAATCGGATTCGATCGAATCGATCGGTTTTTCGCCCACGGGAGATCGAGTCGCGGTAGGACGTGGAAACGGCGTCGTCGAGATTTATGGGGTTTCCGGTTGGACGCTCGACGTGACGATTCCGGCACACTCCAACAATGTGAACGGAGTTGCCTTCGGGCCCGATTCGACACGACTCGTAACGGGCTCCGAGGATGGAACTGTCGCAATCTGGGAATCTCCTGCTGGAAAACTGATTCGCCGGACCAGGCCTGCGGGTTCCCCGGTGGAATCCGTCGCACTTTCGCCGGATGGAGAACTGATCGCGGCTACGTACTCGGACGGGATGCTTCGCGTCTCGAGGCTTTCCGATGGATCCAAAGTCTGGGAGTTCGGTCACCGGCAACCGGCGCGCTCAATTCGATTCAGTCGGAGCGGACTGGAACTGGTCAGTGCCTGTCACGATGGGCTGATCCGAGTCTTCCCAAGAGACAAGGGAGTTCCCCGACTGACCCTGAAGGGATTCGCTGAGCCGGTGCAGTCCGTCACGTTTGCTGAGGATGATCGATTGATCGCGGCTGCCGACAAGAACGGGCTTCTGCGCTTCTGGGACACGGAGTCCGGCATTGTGCGAAGTGTTGTGCAATCGCCCGGAGGACGAATCTATTCACTATCCGCCTCACAGACCGACGGGATGGTGGCGGCCGGCGACCGTAGCGGTTACCTGCGGATCTGGGATGCCGGCCAGGGGGCGCGGAGCAGAATTCTGGCATCAGAACGTCCGGTTTCCGATTTGAAACTGGCAGCATCCGGCAGCGATTGTTTTATTTCATTCGAGTATGAGATTCTGGCTCTCGCACTTCGCAATGGAGATCAACATGCTCCTGCGGAAATGCCGAACCGGAGTGAATGGACACGGGTTCCCATTCGATGGATGTCTCATCGGATGTCGAAATCTGTCGCAGTGTCAGCGGATTCTCGCGTTGTGGCCATCGGAGACGGGTTCAATCAGATCGCTCTCCTTGATGCCGAGACCGGAACACCGACCAGAGCAATCTCGATTCCCGGAAGTCCGTTCTTCCCTCACTGCATGGCCTTCTCGAGCAACCAGGATGAGTTGCTGGCAGGAGGTTCTCCGGGGGACCTCGCGATCATTGACCTGAGAAACGAGCCTGCGGTGCCGAAAAGAATCGAGGGTGTCGTCTCTGACGTCTGGCAGTTCGCTTTCACGCCGGATCAATCGCGAGTCTTTCTGGCCGGCAATTCACTCGTCGCGATGTGCTCGATCGCCGATCAAAGCGTGACACCTCTCGAGTCTCCGCCTCACCTCGTTAAATCGATCGCAGTCTCTCCTGACGGACACCTCGCAGTGACTGGGGGAAGCGACGGCACGCTCACGTTCTGGAAAACCGCTCCCTGGAAGAAACTCAGAACGGTCAAGACCGACTCCGATGAAATCTGGTCGCTGGATTTTTCTCGCGATGGCCGAACGGTGGCTGTCGGCACAAAGAATTACTCCCTCGAACTGTGGCACGCTGACACAAATCAACAACTGTTCTCGATTCCCTTCTATCACGGTGCATTGACGGCGGTCGCGTTTTCTTCTGATGGCCAGTCGCTCGCGGTCGGCACTTGCAGTCTCACTTCATCGGATTCGCTGCGCGGAAGCGTCGAGTTGCTGTCTGGGCAAGCCATGGAGCAGGGAAATCACTGAGAACGAGCGCGACAGGTTCTCGCCGCGACCGACCGACCCCGCCGGAATGGGCCGGATGAAGTGAGGGAATTGCCCTCAGACGAATCGACCCGCGAGAACTCCGGGGCAGGAATTCGATGCGACGCAGAGGATGGGGCGTTTCTCGCGAAGCGGCGCCGTGCGAAAGCGGGATTTCCAAGTTGGCAAGGAACTGCTGGCGTGTGGTCTGATCCGCCGGTAGTCTGGCCGGAATGTCCGATCTCGCGCAGATTCTGGCACGCATCGACGGTGGAGATCCTGTTGCGCCCGAGGAACTTCTACCGCTGGTTTACGAAGAACTGCGCCAGCTTGCCTCTGCCCGGCTTCGTCACGAACCACCGGGGCAAACACTCCACGCGACGGCACTCGTTCACGAAGCGTATCTGCGTCTGGTTGACGGACTGGCCGGCCAGGCCTGGAACGGACGCGGCCACCGATGATGGGTCAGCTGACCCTGAGGTGGATCGGCGGCTTGAGGAACGACGGTCCGAGAAGCGCGCGATTGCGAAGCAGGTCGAGAAACTGCGGAAGGCATCAGCAGTTCAGCGGCCCGAGCCCACCGCGGAATACCTTGACGCGCAGCTTCGGAATCTGCACGAAACGCTGAACGGCGCAGCTCCTGCTGCCGCAGTCGCCCTGAAAGAGCTCATTGGCGACATCGTGGTCCAGGAGGTCAGCCGGACCGGCCGTAAGCGACCGCTGCTGCGCGGGGAGATCAATATCTCCCCGTCGCGAGCGGGTTGCGCGATCGGACTGGGAACTGCAGCGGATTCCACTGATGTCAGCTCGGAGCCCGTCGTCATCGACTTTGCCGAACCCGATCCGAAAGTCGCTGCCTCGGAAGAGGTCAAGGCTCTCGCCGATGATGGAATGGCGAACTGGGAGATCGCTGAAAAGCTCAGTCTCCATCCGAGCCAGGTGACGCTTCTGTGGAAGTTCTGGTTCGAAAGCCGCGGGCTTCCTGCGCCGCCGCGGAGTGCGCGAGGAAAGCGCAAGCCGCGCGTGACGCCGCGTTATCAGGAGATCGCTGCGGAATCGGTCGTGCTGTGGAACAGCGGAATCTCCGAGTCGGAAATCGGTCGGCGGTTTCGGGTGACTCAAGCGACGGTCCGGAAAGCCATCGAGTGGTGGCATGCCGAACGAGGACTGCCGATTCCGAAGTTTAAGGATCGTCGCGCAGCGCGCAGGGAGCAGGCCGCCGCGATGCTCCACGAAGGCAGGTCGGTCGTCGAGATCGCAAAGGCTCTGAAGTGCTGTGAGACG
>JBFWWA010000382.1:0-5406 GCA_050246455.1 Planctomycetaceae bacterium | reverse complement strand
AGAACGGAAGCAGGAGCAGCGCGGGAAACTCCGAAATCTGGCCGACCGTCATCACCGCCGGAATCCAGTCGGCGTCGAAGTTGAGCTGTGTCAGCAGCTTCGGAACCCCCATCGTGTAAAACGGCGCGACGATCGCCAGAAGAAAGCTGATGGTAATGAGGAGCGAGAATCGACGGTCGCGAAAAAGCCGCAGCGTCTGCAGCGGCGCAATCTTTCCGGTGCGCGTGCGCATCGGCGGCGTGGCGGGAAGAAACACGCAAAAGCTGCTCAGGCAGAACGAGAGAATTGCTGCGATCCGAAAACAATCGGCGCTCGTCGGTCTGCCAACCCAGTTGAGTCCGCCGCGAATCTGATCGATCGTCGGCTGCCAGGCCGGAAACTGTGTTTCGACCCAGAGGCGTGCATCATCCCTCCGCAGCCAGAGGGAGACCGAGAGCCCCGCGAGGACCCAGCCGACCGTCCCCCAGATTCGGACTTTTCCGAACTGCGAGTCCGGATCGCTCAAGTGGCGGAACGTCAGGGAACTTGCGAGCGGAACAGTGGGGAAGTACGCGACGGCATAGAGTCCGACGAGTACCTGAATCGCCGCCACGTGCTCGCCCGACTTGCGATACACCTCCGTCGCGATGGGAATGGCGATGAGGACAAGTCCACCGAGGAGGTGGCTCATCGCCAGATACTTTTCGCTCGCGAGCCAACGGTCGCAGATCTGCCCCACAACAAACGGCGCGACCCACAGGCCGAGCGCCGAAACCGCCGCCAGCAGCGTTCCGAGTTCTTCGAACTTGAGGCCGATGTCGGTGAAGTAAAGCGGCAGGTAGGTGAGAATTGCGCCGGAGATCGCCCATTGCAGCGCCCACAGCACCGACAGCCGCCATCTCATCCGCCACGGCAAACGCGCCGACATTTCATCGCCTCAACGCATATTTCAAACGGCCCGGACGACGAAAACCCAACTGCGATGGCGCTCACCGCCGACGATGCTGATCAGACCATCTCTTCGGCCGCAGCTCCCCGTGCGACATCCCCTTCGGAAATCTCGCCGCCGTTGGCGTCGTCGCGGAAGAGGATCGCAAACAGGACCATGATGACCCCGGCCATGGCGGCGGGAATTGTCCAGAGCGACTTCCAGGCGATGACCGCGGCTTCCCCCGTTCCGGTGGTATGCGCGGTTTCCACCCGGCCGGCAATCTGGGCGCCGATCAACATTCCCAGTCCGAGTGTGAACAGAACGAGCATTCCCTGCGCCTGCCCGCGAATTCCCGACGGAGCGACCTTATCCGTGTAAATCTGGCCGGTCACGAAGAAGAAGTCATAGCAGATTCCGTGCAGAATGATCCCGATGAGAATCATCCATTCCACCTTCGCATCCGCAGCCGCCGCAAAGAGTCCATAACGAACGACCCATGCCAGCATGCCGACCAGCAGCATCTTCTTGACGCCGAGCCGGCTGAAGAAGAGTGGCATGACGAGCATGAAGAAGATCTCGGACATCTGGCCGAACGACATCTTGAACGTCGGTTCGTCGATGTTCGACTGACTCACGTACTTCGCCGCGAGCTGATAGTAAAACGCGAGCGGAATGCAGATCAGAAATGAGCTCACCATGAAAGTCAGGAACGACGGCCGCCTGAGCAGCACCAGCGCATCGAGTCCGAGGATTTCGCGTGCGGTGATCGCTTTTCCTGCCATGGGCGGGGGCGTGTGCGGAAGTGTGAACGAGTAGATACCGAGCACCGCTCCGCTCGCCGCGGAAATGAGAAACGGATTGATGGTGGCGTCCCACCCCAATCGACTGATGACAATGCCGGGAACGATCCAGCCGATGGTCCCGAAAACACGAATGAGCGGGAACTGCTTCTCCGGATTCGTCATGTTGCTCATCGCAAGCGAGTTCGTCAGCGAGAGCGTCGGGAAGTAGCAGAGCATGTAAGCGAAGAGGACGAGATTGATGGAATCCGGCGAGGGATTCGTCCCCCGCATCATCGTCGTCGCGAAATACATCAGTCCGGCGCCGGCCAGATGCAGCACACCCAGAATTTTTTCCGTCGAGAAGAATCGGTCAGCAATCATTCCGACGAAAAAGGGGGAAAGAATGCCGGCGATGGGGCCCACGGAATAGGTCCAGCCGAAATCGCCTCCGTCAAACCCAATCTTGCCCAGAAACAATGGCGCGCTGACGTACCATGCCCCCCAGACGCAAAACTGCAGGAACATCATGACCGACAGTCGCGGACCCACTGCACTGTGCATCGAGCGGAACCTTTCAAAGCGGGAGCAGACGGCGAGAAAATGTCTCGTCGATCATGCCGCTTCGCGACAGGCCAGGCAAGAGAAAACAGCACGATTTACACGATTGCATCCGCGAACATGGCGCGTCCTCAGGATGACGAGGATTCACACCTCGTGGCATCGCTATAGCACCGCCACAACAGATTCGCGGGCATCGTGACCGGAATCCGGAGATCTACGCCGCGGCCGTCGCCGGAAGCTCCTCAGCCACGCCGATGATTTCGGCGGCCGTGATCACCTTCAGGTTTTCGGCGTACCCCACCACGAGTGCCAGGTCGCAAAGCCGATTGACACGGCGAGGCATCCCGGACGAAAGCTCGGAAACTGCGCGGAGGGCCGTCTCGTCAAATATCGCCCGCGCAGCACCGGCTACATCGAGGCGATGACGGACATAATCTGCGGTCTCGGCATGCGAAAGGGGTTCGAGCACCGCCCGTACTCCGATCCGCTCGTCAAGCTGCGCCATCCGGGCGAGTTTTCCGGCGAGCGTCCTCTCTCCGATCAGAATCAGAGAGAAGTCGTACCGGCTCTGCTGCTGGAAATTGAGCAATAGCTGCAGCGTTTGAAAGACCCGCAGATCCTCGATGAGATGGGCATCATCGATGAATATTGTGGGGCGCCGTCCCTGCTCCGAATGACGCCGGAGCTGATGTTCAAAACTGCGGAGCGCCCGGTCCATGCCGCTGTCGCCGGCCGACAATGGATCTTCCGCGCCGAGCTCCACCGCGATGTAAGCCAGAAGCTCCGCCGGCGACAATTGCGGAAACACCAGGTGCACAATCGGGCGGTAATTGTCCGCGAGCTCGTGCGCAAGCGCCCCGGCCAGAAACGATTTTCCGGAACCGGTGCCGCCGACAAGCAAGCCCGCCCCCAGCCGATTCTCAATCGCATAGCGAACCTTCAGTCGCGCGGACTGGTGTGTTTCGCCTGCGTAGAAGAATTCGGGGTGCAGGGTATTGTCAAACGGCCGACGGTCAAGATTCCAGTATTGTTCGTACATTTGAAGTCGATCCGTCGACTACTTCGAATCGGGTTGTTCGATGTCAGATTGCGCCGCGAATCGGATGGAATTCGCGCGATCGTGTTCGATAGCGCCGGTCAGGCGGGCGCCGTACAGCGAACCATGGAAAGCCTCGAGCTGCCGCTCTCTCCACTTCGAACTGGCCACAACTCGATCATACGCATAAGTTCGATAGCGAATTCCCGTTTCGGTCGTGAATGTCGGCACACCGTTCCGGTTGATCAGCAGCAGCACACCGCCGCACACACAGACCGTCGCGAAGAGCCAGCGGCGAGTCTGAACATAGCGGTAAAAGTGTGACAGCATGCGCATGGCCGACTCGATGGTCGCGAGGCTTGCTGAGAAGCCCGCGGCAACCGGCGGCGAGAGGCGATCCGGCGCCACGGCCTATCCGAGTCAATCGACCATTCGAGAGTCCGACCTTTAGGAATTCTCCGATTGTGGAGACTGGGCAAACCGGGAAACCTGAGGCCCGCCGTAAGCGCGGCCGCGCCTCACCTGCGGGAGCCTACAGCCCCAGTACGTCGGTCATGCCGTAGAGTCCCGGCTTTTGAGTGACGACGTACTTCGCGGCCGCAAGAGCGCCATACGCGTAGCTGTCGCGTGTCTGCCCCTTGACCTGGATATCGATCGTCTCGCCCAGCATGCCGAAGACGATCGTGTGTTCGCCGACGTTGTCGCCGGTTCGCAGAGCATGGTAGCCGATCTCCGTTCGAGGCCGCGCACCAGGTCGCCCGTGCCTGCCGTGAACGTGCTCGGTCTGCCCCATTTCTTCGGCGACGATTCGTCCGAAGGCGAGAGCCGTTCCGCTCGGAGCGTCTTCCTTGTAGCGATGATGACGCTCGATGATTTCGACATCGACTCCCTGCGGATGATTGCGCAGAACACGGGCAGCCTCGCGTACAAGCTTCATCGTGAGGTTGACCGCAAGACTCATGCTGGGAGCCGAGACGACCGGCGTAACCTGAGCTGCGGAAAGGACCACCTGACGCTGGTCATCCGTGAGGCCGGTGGTCGCTGCCACGAGCGGAATCTGGCGACTCGCGCAGAGTTCCGCCGCCGCGACGAGTCCTTGGGGGACCGAGAAGTCGATGATCACATCAACCCGCTCTCCGAGTTCCGAAGAGATTGGAACGTCAATTTTCCCGATACCCGCCACTTCACCCGCGTCGCGTCCGATCTGCGGCGATCCCGGCGACTCGAGAGCGGCCGCCACGACGAGTTCCGGATCGGCATGACAAAGCGCAACGATCCGTTGCCCCATCCGTCCCGCCGCTCCGTTCACTCCGACTTTAATCCGATTTGCCATCTCAATTGCCTCAATGGAAAAGCACAGACAGGAATGTCTGTGCTCCGAAATTCTGGAATGTTCGTTCGATCACACGTCGGCGTCCCGGTGCACCGTGTCGGGAGTGAATGCCGGGAGGCAGACAGCGATGTATTCGGCCCCTTCCGGTTCGGGAGTGCTGTACTGCACCCATTCTCCGCGGTGAGTCATGATCCCCTGCCCCGCACGGACGTCGATCGTACCGGTCTCGTGGCGAACTCTCAACAGGCCCCGCAACACAACGGTGTACTCGTCGAATTCCGGCCGCTGCCCCGGCTCGAGCCAGCCGCCGGGACTCTGCATGTGAGCAACGCTGAGCGCGCTCGTTTGAGAGTTCACACGACCCACGTATTCCCGAATGAGCTTCGGCTTGGTTCCCGCAGCGGTGATTTCTGTCGGACGTTCAATGAGTGTGGGCATGGTTTGAGAGGGGTCAGGTGTCAGGGGTCAGACAACAGAACGCGTTTATCCCCTCGCCCCGCCGAGGGAGAGGGTCAGGGTGAGGGGGCTCCGGCATTCGACTCGCGCATGTAGTACTCAAACTGTGACGTTCAACTCTGCAATCGCGCTGCGAATTTCGTTCGCCACTTCCGGATTCTCTTCGATCGCGAGTTGCGACTGCAATGCCTGCAAAGCGAGATCTCCACCGATCCGGCCAAGTGCCCAGGCAACGGCACCTCGCACGAGGGATTCGGAATCATCCAATGCTTTCACGAGAACAGGAACCGAAGTACGTTCGCGCGCGTTGCCGATCACGATCGCGGCA
>JBFWWA010000381.1:0-5435 GCA_050246455.1 Planctomycetaceae bacterium | reverse complement strand
ATCTTTTCGAGCGCCTTGCGATACCCTTCGGGATGTGCGCAACCGTAGTTGCATTCGTTGCGTTCTTTGAGTGAACGTCCCTTGTGCTGTCCGACGACGAGAACTTTCCGTCCGTCGATGCGTGCGAAGCCGGTGACGATGGCTCGGTCGTCTCCGAATGACTTATCGCCGTGCAGTTCGAGAAAGTCTTCGAAGACGAGTTCGATGTAGTCAAGCATCTGTGGCCGTTCGGGATGCCGCGCCACTTTGACGATGTCCCACGGATCGAGATTGTCGAAGATGTCGCGCGTCATCCGCGCGATTTCCTGTCGCATGTTCCGGATGCCGTCCTTTGCAGCGGGAACGGGGTTCTGCTGCGCCTCGAGCACGGCGAGCTTGTCTTCAAGCTCGTAGATCGGACGTTCAAACGGCAAACGAAACGACGGGGGCATCTCTCGAATCCCTTCAGCGGAATGAAATTATTCAACGGGAGGAAGCTGATCCATGAGCGGCAGGTTCGGATCAGCCGGCCGCTGCGGCACTGGAGCGCGCGGCGGCTGCGGCTTGGGTGGTTGAGCTTGTTGCTTCGCATTGTCGAGCGGCGGAAGTTCCTGCCAGTACGTCGTCGCTGCACCGGGAGCACCGGGTGCCGGCGGCGCTGCCGGACGAGGAGGCTGCGGCGCGGCAGGTTGCGGGCGCGGCGGCACTGCGCTTTGCGGAGCACCAGCGACAGGCTGTTGCGGCGGCGTGGGGATCGGAGCGGCGGGACGCGGAGGCTGCTGGCCTCCGGGAACCGGCGGCTGCGGCATTCCGTACGGCGATCCATACGGTTGCTGCGGGTATCCGGGTTGCGGGTATCCCGGCGCACCGTATTGGGGGGGCATTCCGTACTGCGGTGGCGCGCCGTATTGCGGCACGCCATATCCCGGCGGCATGGGCGCGCCGTACTGTGGCGCACCGTACGGCATTCCAGGATAACCCTGGCCAGGGTACGGCATCGGCTGACCGTACGGCATTCCCCCGGGCTGAGGAAAACCGGGCTGGGGATAGGCCGTCGGAGGGACCTGCGGCGCCGGGGCGGCTGGCTTCGGTGTGCTCGCGGCGGGGGTCGGCGGAGACTCCGACTTTCCGGCGAAGCGCCTTGCGCGCTCGGCCTGCTCCTGATCGCGCCGCTTCTGATCAGCGTGCAGCTTATCTCGCTCTTCTTTCATCTGCCGCGCGAGTTCCGGATTTGTCACTGAGAGCTGCTGGCGGAAGGCATCGGCCCGGCTGTCGAGACGACCGGCTTTGTCGAGCGACGTCGTTTTCTTTGCGTCGTCTTCTTTCTGCATTTTGGTCGCCAGCTCCTGCATGTCTTCTTTGTAGACACGCAGTGCGCGCAGTTCGGAAAAGACCTCGTGCATGCTGCCGTGCCGATCCTTCGGCTTCTTGGCGAGCATGCGCATGATGAGCTTGTCCATCTCCGGTGTGATGTTCCGGTTGATGAGCGAAGGCTCCGGGGGCGTATGACCGACGTGCTTCTTGAGAAGTTCATCGGGCGACGACCCTTTGAACGGCGGCTCCCCGGTCAGCGCCTCGAACCAGGTGACGCCGAGGCTGTACATGTCAGTCTGCTGGGTCGGCACTTCCTTCTTGATTGTTTCCGGAGCGATGTACGTACGCGTGCCCTGAATCAGTTTGCCCCGCTTGGTGGTGAGCATCTTCGCCATTGCGCCGGAGATGCGCGTCGAGAGCGAGAAGTCGATCAGTCGGACTTCGGAACTTCGATTGAAGAGAATGTTGTCGGGCTTGATGTCGCGATGCAGATATCCCTGATCGTGCATGAAGGCGAGCACCTGGCACATCTGCTCCGCCAGGCGGAGGAAACGGACCTGGACGGCGATCGGATCCGAGTTGAGCGCCGACTTGAGATTCGGCGCCCGGAAGTAATCCATCACGAGGTAGCACTGCTTCTTCGTCGAGACGAACTTGTAGAAGTGGACGAAGTTGGGGTGTTGCAGCTTTTCGGCAATCTTCGCCTCGTGCTTCAGGACCGACTTCTGTTCGCCATCCTGAAGCGCTTCCGGAAGGAGCAGCTTCATGGCGTAGTGCTTCGCGCCGCCCCCCTTCTCGGCCACCTCCCAGACAGTCGTGAAACTGCCCGAAGCGATCGGGTTGATGAGCTGAAATTCATCGATCATCAGGGGTTCGTCGGCCACGATCGTGATCTCTCGATTGCCTTGAGGAGCGTCACAAGGGCCCGGACCCCTGCCGGACTCTATTATCTCGCAGGCTCCGATGCCGCAGCAAGTCCGATCCGGCCGCGACGCGCGGATCGGCAACCGTTTCCAGCCGGTTTCGGAGTCGATTTCTGCGGCCGGGGAATCGAGCGCGTCCGCTTCGCGACCACATCCCCTCCCCTCGCCGCAGAATCAGAAACCACCCTTCTTCGCGGGAGGTTCCGGTGTTTTCGTCGCAGGCAAACGGGTGCGATTCCCCGGTGCGGGAATCGTTGTGGTCGTGGATCCCGTCGCGCCGTCTCCAACCGGACCGACGTGCGGCTTGAGGAGCGTCCCGTCCGGGAGTTCCTGAGAGACGCTCGTGATCACTTCGTCGCGATCGATGAACGGACCGCTCACGAAGCTGCGATCGGTCCCGACTCCTCCGAGCACTTCCACTTTGACATCCCGGACGACGTTGCTGCGCACGACCTGGACCTTCTGGCTTCCTTCAGCTCCATTCGAGACGGAGCTGTTCGGAATTTCGATGACGGAATCGCGCGGAATGATGGGCGAGTAGACCGTCTGGCCGACCTTGAACTTGCCGCTCGAGTTGTCGACGACGACGGAGGCGGTCGCAATGGAACCGACGAGCTCTCTTAACGGCTCAAATCGCGCTTCGGCGGGAAGAATACTCTCGATCTTCCCGCTGGCATCCTCCTCCTCAATCTTGAAGTTCGCGGGCTGCCCGACGACGGCAGTCTTGCGATCGACGGGAAGCTCGACGGTGAGCTGAGCAGTGTCGCCCACCGTTGCGAGCATTTCGCCGGCCCGAAGCATCTGGCCGACGACGACGTTCACTCGGAACAGTTCCCCGTTGAATGGCACGCGCACGCTTGTTTGATCGAGGCGATACGAGGCGAGGTCGAGGTCGGCCTTTGCCGCCTGGACGCGGGCTTCGGCCAGGTCGACGAGATCCTTGTCGCCCGCAGCCTGGGCGCGCTTCGCTTCAATCTGAGCGGCTCGATAGATCGCCTTGGCTTTCTCGACAAGCAACTGCTGCTCGGTGTTGTCGAGCCGTGCGAACTCGGCCGTTGCTTCGACCTTGTCGCCGGTTTTTGCGCGCACTTCGCGAACAATTCCGTCGACAGAGGCCGTGAGGCGTGCCAGCTTCGCCGGCTGGAGCTGCAGCGGAATCTGGTAATGCTCGCGCGGAATGAGCCTCACCCCCTGCCTTGTAATGACGATCGGCTTGCCCGCTTCGGGAGCCTCGTCCTTCTTCTCCGACTTGTCGGCAGGTTTGGCGGCAGACTTGGGTGCGGTGGCGTCGGGCTGCTGCGCCAATAGCGCGAAAGTTCCACCAGCGACGAGCCCGCCAGACATGAGACACGAGAAAACGATCGCGCGGAAACGATGCATCTTCTTCTCCTGATTCTTATCCGAACGCAATCGACGACGAGTCGCCGCTGCCAAAACTGACGGAATGAGCCGAACGGCGGAGATTCCTGCTAAGAAATTCTCCTCAAGGTTAGCGCTCCGGGAAACGAGTGTCAACCTGTTGAACCGGTCGGGGCTTGCCTGGGCTCGAATCATTTGGGACGATGGAGCGATCGCAAGCAGCCGGGGCGACTCGCGTGCGGCGGACGCTCTTACCGCCGAGTGCTACTCCCCTGCCCTTGTCGTGCGCCGAGGATTGGGATGTCTTCCGGCCGCCGTTCGATGGGCTGAATTTTCGGGAGAACGTCGCGTGTCGATGTCATTGCTCTGTCTGTCGATGCTTTCACTTTCCGCCGCACCCTTGGGCGACGGCCCCGCATTCGAGATTCGATACAACGGCACCGTGAGCGCTGTCAGTCGCGATGGAAACGAGCAGCAAGGAAAGCAGTTCAGCCTCCATTGCCTCGTGATCCCCCGCGAGGAAGGAAAACAGGACTGCGCGTTCGTGGTGGAAGAAAGCGGGGCCGGAGGCTGGGCCTGGCCCGAGCGATTCGGAATTGCGTCGCTCGACGGGGCGGGGAAACCGACCGGCGAATACCGCGCCCAACTCCTTTACGATCACAATGAAACTCCGCACCCGATCGCGCTTCGAACGCCGATCTTCGAATTCGCCGATCGTCTGGCGGACAAGGCCGAATGGACGGCCGCCGATAAGGCGTATCGCGTCGCGCGCTCGAAAAAAGTCGGCGAGCGCGATTGCTGGCAGGTCGAGATCGGTTCCGGCCTCGGCAGCGATCAGCTCATCTGGGTCGAAAAGAAATCGCCGCTGCTGGTCAAAGTCGAGAAGAAACTGACGATGGGGCGCGGCGACCAGTTCCTGCTTCGGATGGAGCTCGAATCGATCAAGACGCTCGACGCGGCCGCGCTCGAACGGACCGAACGTCCGCTGCAGTCGATGCTCCAGCTGCAGAAAGATCTCAAGCGGCCCGAAAATGACATCAAGCCGGAGCTGAGCAAAGCACAGATCAAGGTCACGACGGACGCAATCGAAAAGCTCGAGCAGGAAGCCGAGGGAACACCGTTTGCGCGACTGGTTGCCGTCATCTCCCGCGATTCGAAGTCGCAAAGCCGCCGCTCCGACGACGTCGCGACGCTTGCAAAGCGATTTGTCGGACAGTCCGCGCCGGAGCTCGCGCTCAAGGGGCTCGACAACAGCAACGTCGATCCCGCCCTCCACAAGGGGAAGATCACCCTGCTCCACTTCTGGGACTATAAGGGTGAGCCGTTCCCGACAGAGCCGTACGGGCAGATCGGGTATCTCGACTTCCTGCACAGCCGCAGGCATAAGCTGGGAGTGCAGATATACGGTGTCGCCGTCGACAGCCGGCTTGCCGATAAGGACAAGCCCGCGGTCATTCGCGGCATCCGCAAGCTGCAGAGCTTCATGAACCTCAGCTATCCGATCACGCTGGATGACGGCACGCTCCTCGCCAAGTTCGGCGACCCTCAGCGCACCGGCGCGAAGCTTCCCCTCTGGATCCTGATCGATCAGGAAGGAAAGATTTCCGAGTACAAGGTCGGCAACTACGACATCAAAGCCGACGAAGGACTCAAGCAGCTCGACGCCGCGATCGTGAAGCTGATCCAGAAGAAGGGTGACGCAGAACCGAAGAAGCCGTAGCGTCCGGGGGTGCAATGACAAACCCCGTCAATCATTTCACTCACCGCACCGCCGCGCAACGTTACGCCGCGGCGCGTCCCTACGTTCATCCTTTTATTGTCGAGCGAATCCGGCAGCAAACGGGACTCGACCGCTGTGAA
>JBFWWA010000380.1:0-5439 GCA_050246455.1 Planctomycetaceae bacterium | reverse complement strand
CGGTGTTCTCCGTACCTCACTATGCGATTCTCGGGCGGGTCATCTCGGCTCTCCGTTCGGGCTCGTTTCGTCGACCTGCCGGTTGCAGCGCGCCTGCATGTCCGGACAATGGGACGGATGAACATCCAGACTCCCGCGTCTGATGCCCGCATTCGCGACCGCGAATTCTTCGACCGCGAACTCGCATCGTTTGTTCCAGACCGCATCTACGATGCGCATTGCCATCTCTGGTCGAGCGACCATTACAAAGCGCCGACAGGGAATCTTCCCGACAATGTCGGGATTCGCGAATACTTCGAGCTGATCGACGCGCTGCATCCGGAACGAAGCGTTTCGGCCCTCTTCATTCCCATGCCGTCGAAACCGGAGTTGATGCCCCTTGCGAACTCCTGGATCGCGAAGGAAGTCGCTGCTGCGCCGAGTACCTGCCGCGGCCTCTATTTCGTGCAGCCGGGCGATGACCCGGAGCTTGTCCGCGATGAAGTTCGCAGGCTCGGGCTGTCAGGATTGAAGTGCTACCATACGATGGCCGCCGTCACTCCGACGTGGGAGGCCGACATCCCGGCCTATCTTCCGGAGAAATTCCTGAAAGTCGCCGACGAAGAAGGCTGGGTCATCACGCTGCATATCGTCAAGTCGCGTGCCGTCGCCGATCCGGGCAACATCCAATGGATTCGCGACTATTGCCGGAAGTATCCCGGAATGAAGCTGATTCTCGCTCATTCGGCGCGGGCGTTTCAGCCGGCGCACAACCTCGAAGGGCTGGCCGCCCTGCGCGGGCTCGATAACCTCTGGTTCGACACGAGCGCAAACTGCGAGCCGATGGCGCATGTCGCGGTGCTGAAGATCCTGGGGCACGAACGGCTTATGTACGGGTCGGATCTTCCTGTCAGCCATTTTCGCGGTCGGTCGGTGGCCGCTTCGGATTCGTTCCTCTGGCTGTACGAGGAATCGCCCGTCTGGGGAGAAAAGCACGCCCGCGTCGAACCGACACTTTGCGGTCTTGAACATCTGCGGTCGCTGAAATGGGCCTGCTGGTCGGTCGGCCTGTCGGACGGAGCGGTTGAAGATCTCTTCTACAACAATGCCGCGCGGCTGCTGGAGGTCTGATGTCGGCGCCTCGCGGCTCGGGACGCCGGTCTGCTAAAGTGAATGCGGCCGGTATCGATAGTTTTCATTCCCGATGGGACCTAGCCTGACGACGTTCTATTGTGGCATGTCCCGAATCAAACCGAACAGGAGACGAATTTGGAGGGTGAGCCGGTGGCGCCTTTCAATTTTCGAAAGCGTCGAAATCTGAGTCTCCCCATCACGTTGAGCGTCATTCTGATGTCGCTCAATGTTCTGCTGATGGTCTGCTGGATTGTCCTCCTGGCCCAGCAGAACTCCTGGGGTGCGCTCACCATCGGGACGATTGTCTTTGCGTTGATCCTCGCGGGACTCATCGTCTATATGGTCATCACCATCAAGGAAGTGCGGCTGAATCAACGGCAGGTGAACTTCGTCGACAGCGTCACACACGAGCTGAAATCTCCTCTCGCGTCGTTGCGTCTGTACCTCGAAACGCTCGAAATGCGCGAGCTCGATGCGAAGCAGCGGGAATCGTTCTACCGCGTGATGGAATCCGAGCTCCTGCGGCTCGAATCGCTGATCAATCAGCTTCTGGAAGTCGGACGGCTGGATGCCATCGGTCATCGATCGGAACCGGAGGACGTCTCGCTCCTGCCGCTCCTGGAGCGCTGCGCGGAAACGGCGCGAGTGCATCACAAGTGCGCCGATCCGCATGTCTTCAAGTTCGACGTGGAACCGGCGGTAATTCGCGCCCGGCCCATGGTGCTTGAGATGATTTTTGGGAATCTGCTCGATAACGCCCTCAAATACTCGGCGGCATCGCCTTCGGTGGATGTCGAGGTCCGCGTCCGCAAACGCGACCGCGTGGTGACGCGTATCAGTGATAATGGCGTTGGTGTTCCCCCGGAGATGCGCAAAGCGATCTTCAAAATGTTCTACCGCGGCGGCAACGAGCTCGAACGGACAAAGAAAGGAACGGGGCTTGGCCTCTACATCGTCCGCACGCTCGTGCTGCTGTTGAAAGGGAGCATTGTCGTCCGCGACCGGGACCAGGGCCCCGGCAGCGTCTTCGAGATTGAACTCCCCGGAAGAGCGGAAGTATGCGAATCCTGATCGTCGAAGACGAAGATGCGCTGGCCGAGGGCCTCCGGTTCAATTTCGAACAGGAAGGTTATGACGTCGTACTCGCGGGGGACGGCCCCACCGCGCTCGAACGGTTTGAGGATGAGAACGCGCCGATCGACCTTGTCATTCTCGACCTGATGTTGCCTGGAATGAGCGGCTACGAGGTCTGCCGTTCCATCCGGGCAATGGACGAGCTGGTGCCGATTATCGTGCTGAGCGCGCGCTCGCTGAGTGAGGACCGGACCCAGGCATTCGACGCCGGGACCGATCAGTACCTCAGCAAACCCTTTGCATTGCCGGAGCTTCTCAGCCGGGTCCGGAATCGCATCGGCCGGCGAGAGAAGTCGCGGCAGGCAGAACCAGCGAAGAAGGCCGCCCCGCAGCTTCGCACCTACGAATTCGGGAACGTGCTGGTCGATTTTGACGCCTTTACCGTCACGGTCGGGGGAAAGAGCAGCGCACTCACCGCTCAGGAACTCGAGCTGCTGCGGTATTTCATCGAGAACGAGGGGCGTGCCCTGTCGCGGCTCCGAATTCTGGAAGATGTCTGGGACCACAACCCCGACGTCACCTCGCGGACGGTCGACAACTTCGTCATGCGTCTGCGGAAAGTCATCGAACCGGACCCCACTCAACCCCGTCACATCCTCTCCCTGCGCGGAATGGGCTACCGTTTCGTCTCCTCTCCCTCGAACGCAAGCGACGACACTGGCACAACTTAGAGCTGTGACAGAACTTTGACAGTGCCGTGACGGTCTGCTGACACACTTCTCGCCGATTCTTTCTATACTTCCCGACGAAATCTCTGAGACGAAGCGTTTTGCTCGTCAAAAGAGCACGGGAAACTCGCTTGACCCCTTTGAATTATTCCAGCGAAGGAACGACTGCATGGCCCCTTCCCAACTCCTCGACCCGCCGTCGAGCCGCACAAATACTCCTGTGGACGACATTTCGCCGGAAAGCGCCGACCACGGCACTTCCGAAGTGCAGATGATTTATGAGTCGTTCGATCCGACGCGGCTGACTCGAAGCAACATCGACTGGATCACGCTCGGGTGGATGACGCTGATGCATCTCGGCTGCCTTGCGGCGCCGTTTTACTTCACATGGCAAGCGCTCGGCGTCGCCGTCGTGCTCCACTGGCTGACTTCGAGCATCGGCATCTGCCTTTGCTATCACCGCTATCTTTCGCACCGTTCATTCAAGCTGAAGTCACCGGCCGAGTTCTTCGTCGTTCTCTGCGGCGTTCTTTCGGGCGAAGGTTCGCCTCTTACCTGGACCGCCACCCATCGCCTGCATCATCAACGGTCCGATCAGTACGGCGATCCGCATTCTCCGCTGGACGGCCCCTGGTGGTCGCACATTCTCTGGTTGTTCATGCGCCGTTCGAATGAAGAGCAGAATCGCCTCTTCCAACGTTACGTTCCAGAATTGCTCGATAGCCGTCTTCTGCAGTTCTTCGAAAAGACGTTCGGCCTGTGGCTGATCGGCACGGGCGTCGTTCTGTACGCCATCGGCGGAATGCCGATGCTGCTGTGGGGGCTCTGCATGCGGCTCGTGGTGGCGTACCACAGCACGTGGTTCGTCAACTCGGCGACGCATCTCTGGGGTTACCGCAACTACGAGACCCGGGATGAATCGCGCAACCTCTGGTGGGTCGCCCTCCTCAGCTACGGCGAAGGCTGGCACAACAACCACCACGCCCACCCGCACTCCGCCCGCGCCGGCCACAAGTGGTGGGAGGTCGACATGACCTTCTGGTCGATTCGCGCGCTCGAGTTCCTCGGCCTCGCCACCGAAGTCGATGACCGCAACCCCGCGCAACTGAAGCCGACGGCCTCAAAGGCGGCGTAGACTGACTGAGCATTCAATCGCCATGCATGAAGCCCAGGGAAACCTTCCCTGGGCTTTTTTTCGGTTGCTTGCAACAGTCGAATTCACTTCCCGCGGCTCCTATAATGACCACATGTCGACAGAACTGATCCAGGAGAGCGCGCCCGATGCGAAATCGGTCGGGCTCGTCGAGACGAAACTCATCAATCTCTTCGCCCCCCCGCGCCCCCTGTCGACTGCCAGCGGACGAAGCATCGGCCCGATTACCGTTGCGTACGAAACCTACGGCAAGCTTTCCCCGCAGCGCGACAACGCAATCTTCGTCTGCCATGCTCTGACCGGCGACGCCCACGCCGCCGGATATCATTCCGGCGACGACCGGAAGCCGGGCTGGTGGGACGGCTTCATCGGTCCCGGCAAAGGGCTCGATACCGACAAGTACTTCGTCATCTGCGCCAATGTGCTCGGCGGTTGTCAGGGAACGACCGGTCCCAGCAGTATCGCTCCGGAAACAGGGTGGCCCTGGTGCCGGGATTTTCCGGTGATCACCGTCGGCGATATCGTCGAAGTGCATTCCGCACTCGTCCGTGAACTCGGCATCACGTCCCTACTTGCGACGATCGGCGGGAGTCTCGGTGGGATGCAGGTGCTCGAATGGGCTGCCCGGTTCCCGGACCAGATCAAGTCGGCGATCGTCCTGGCCGCCGGTGGAACGCTCTCCGCACAGGGCATTGCGTTTCATGCCGTCGGCCAGCGCGCCATTCACGCCGATCCCCATTTCGAAGACGGCCGGTACTACGGCAACGAAGGCCCGCGGTACGGACTTGCGCTGGCCCGGATGATCGCGCACATCACGTATCTTTCGGTCGCATCCATCGAGATGAAGTTCGGCCGCAAGCTGCAGGATTCCGAAACGCTCGCCTATGATCTCCTCAAGGAGACCGAATTCCAGATTGAAAGCTACCTGCACTACCAGGGAAAGCGGTTTGTCGAACGATTCGATGCCAACAGCTACGTTTACCTCACGAAGGCGATGAACTATTTCAATCTCGCGGACAGTTACGGTTCACTGGCGGAAGCATTCGGCCGGACCGACGCGCGGTTCCTGATTACGTCCTACGATACCGACTGGCTTTTCCCCACCGAGCAAAGCAAGGAGATCGTTGCGGCGCTCATCGCTGCAAAGCGGCATGTCACCTTTACCGAGCTCAAGAGCCCCTTCGGCCACGATGCATTCCTGATTGAACTCGAGCAGCTCGCATCGCTCGTGAAGCCCTTCCTCGAACAAACACTCTTCGCCGTCAGGAAGGGAGCCTGATCTGATGTGTGCTCAGCGCTTCTGCATGCCCGACCCGACTGCGGCTCTGACCGATCAGGTGATCATGAACCAGATCGCCGCGGGCAGCCGAG